>JBBSKK010000417.1:0-3944 GCA_038256395.1 Cytophagales bacterium
GACTGGCCGGGCCGATACGTGAACACCCGGAACGGGTCGGGCCGCTTGAACAGCACATTGAGCCCGGCCTCCCATGTACCCACCCAAATATTTCCCTGCCGGTCGCCGCGCAGGCAAACCGTGGCGTGCGTACTCAGGCTGCCTATCTGCGCGGGATCGTGTTTGAGATGCCGGACCGAAAGAAAGTCCGCGTCTTCGGCAACGATAATGCCGTCGTCCGTGCCAAGCCAGAAGCGTCCGTCGCTGTCTTCATACAGGCTTCGAGCGTTGTTGATTCCCTCCACGACGCCCTTTTGCAGGAAAACCGAACGGAAAGCTTCTCGATCATCCTCAAACCGAAAAAGGCCGTTTCCCTGCGTGCCGACCCACACCCGCCCCTGACTGTCACAGTCGATGGTCATGATGACGCCCGGCGTATTCGGCATAAATCGGGGCAAAGAAAATAGAGTCGATTTTTTGAGTCCGGGGCGCAGCCGCTGGACAGTTCCGTTTTGATCGCCTACCCAAAGGTTATTGTCCCGATCGAAGCAGATCTGCTTAAGGGAATGGGTAGGCAGAGCCGAATTAGCGGTTGTGATTTGCCATACCTGGCGCGTCGTCGGATTGATTTTTAAAAGGCCGTGACCCACCGTGGCCGCCCAGACGAATCCTGCTTTGTCCAAGGCAAGGTCGTTGATCATGGCCGCCGAGATGTCACTTCCGTCTTCGCAGTGGGTCAGCCGCAGGAACTTATCTCCCGTTTCGTCCAGGACGCTTACTCCGCCGGCGTTGGTTCCGACCCACAGTTGCCCTAGCCTGTCTTCGAGTAGACATTTTACATAATTGTTGCTAAGTGAGTGTGCATCGTTCGTCGATCGGCGGTAGGTGCGGAAGCGTTCACCGTCGTAGCGGTTCAGCCCGTCGGCAGTCGCAAGCCACAGAAAACCCCGGTGATCCTGGACAATGTCCATCACCGTGCTGTGCGACAGCCCATCGTTGGTGGTCAGGTGCTGAAAGACATCCTGCGCCCGGCAGTCCAGGACAGCCAGCCACAAAAGAACGATCAACCCGATTTTGAGTTCAGGAAATCTCAATCTTCAATGCAGATAAATGAATATTGGCCCAAAAATGGAATAAACGGATTATCCCTGCCAGCCTTCGCGCGCGTGACTCCCGTCGCAGTAGGGTTTATTCTGCGAGTATCCGCAACGACAAAAAGCCGTCACCTTGCTTTTTTTCTCCTCATGGCCCGCAGCGTCTTTAACGATTAACTCCCCGCGAACCAGCAGCGGCCCATTGGGCTGCACATCGACCAGTATCGGTTCTGCAACAGAGGCTTCCTTGGGGCCGTTAAGGTTTTGGACGCGATCCAACTGGTAACTCAGCGCCCCGGAGGGGCACTTCTCCACCTGCGCGATAATCGTATCGGTATCGGCCCCGTCGATGGTTACCCAAGGCCTTTTCTGCGGATCGAAAACTGAGGGCAGCCCCCGAAAACAAATGGCCGAGTGAATGCACTTATGCGGCTGCCAAACCACCGTCACCTCGCCGTTGTCGTAGTTTTTAGTAATTCTTTTTTCCATAATTAGTAAAACCTCCCCACATACTTATTCTCCACAATCGCCTTGCGCATTTGGTAAGGGTCGATCGGCCCTTGTTTGGCATACACAATTTTGCCGCCCGGCTCCACCAGAATCGTGTAGGGCAGCGCGCCCTGCCAGTTGGGGTCGATGGCTTCGATGAGTTTGTACTTATCCTCAAAGTTAATGAGGTAGTTAGGATTGGAAGCGTATTTTTTTTGTAAAAACTTCAAAACCTTATCCTTCTTATCGAGATTGTCGGCGCTGATGGAAATGAACTCAAAGTCGCGGTTCCGGTACATATGGTGCATGGTCATGAAATCGGGGAACTCTGCTACGCAGGGCCCGCACCAGGTAGCCCAGACGTTGATGAGCCGTAGCTTGTCCGAATCATTTTTGATCAATTTTTTGATGCCAGCCTCGTCGATCATTTCCAGGGCGACGGGTTCCTTGGCCCACTTGTCGCGCTCGGTGGTCACCGTTTTTTCCTTCTCGGCCCATTTCATCGAGCAGCCAAAGGTTTTGGTCGTGGGGACGGGAACGGGCTTTCCGACCAGCAGGGCTTCGATGGCATTTCGGGCGTCAAGGTTTTTGGGGGTGCCGGAGGGTTTCTCCACGTCGTCGATGCGGCCGACGTAGCGGAGTTTTCGGTCTTTATCAAAAATGAAAATGTGCGGCGTGGCTACCGGGCCGTAAGCGTTGGCTACGGCCTGGGTGTCCCCGTCGTAGAGGTAGGGAAAATTATAGTTTTTTTCCTTCGCCCGGATTTTCATTTCCTCGTACGTGTCGCTCAAATCCGTATAGCCGAGTTCATCGAGTCGGATAGCCGAGGGGTCGTTGGACGAAATCGCCACCAGTTGCAAGCCCTTGTCGCCGTAATCTTTTACGAGTTGGATGGTTCGGTCTTCGTAGGCTTGCGCCGTAGGACAGTGGTTGCAGGTAAAGAGTACTGCCAAGACGGGCGCTTTGGCGTAATCCTTCAAGGTGTGAGTTTTACCGTCCACGCCGGGCAATTTAAAATCAGGGGCGGGACTGCCGATGGCCAGGGTGGGGGCGTGATTTTGCGCCTTGGCAGAAGTTCGGAAAAACAGAGCAAGCAGCAACAGAAAGCCGCCCGAGAGCCAGAGTAAGTTTCGCATAGCCGAAGAAAGTTAAAGCATTGAACTTTTAGTCGCTTACAAAACCCTTGATATCCTGAAAATTACTTGTCTTGAATTGAATTTGTAAAAGAAAAAGTGGTAAAACTTCTCAGTTACCCAAGGCGAATGCCACGTACTGATCCCCGGATTTGGTTTTCAGCTTCCCGCCCCCGCAAGCGATGACGATGTACTGTCTGCCATCGACCGAGTAGGTGGACGGACTGGCGTAGCCGCCCGCAGGCAGTTGGGTTTGCCACAGGGTTTTTCCGGTTTTTTTGTCAATGGCGCGCATACGTTCGTCACGGGTGGCGGCGATGAAAATGAGGCCGCTGCCCGTCACCAGCGGGCCGCCGTAGAGGTCGGTTCCCGTGGGGGGAATGCCTTTGGCGGTCAGTTCGGGGTACTCGCCCAGCGGTATTTGCCAGCGGTGTTCGCCCGTGTTCAGGTCGATGGCAGTGAGGGTGCCCCAGGGCGGAGTACCCACAGGGTATCCCTGGCTGTCGTACCAGCGATTGTAGCCCGTATTCTGGTAGGGCACAGCGGTTTCCTGGGTATTTTCTACCTCGACGGTGGACGTCTTAACTATCAGAAAATCCAGCAAAGCTTTATTTTCAGCTTCGGAAAGGTGCGAGAAGGAGGGCATCATACCGCGTCCGTTTTGCAGCAACTGTTTGATCGAGGCTTCCGGTAGCCGCTGGCCCACACCCAGCAGCGACGGATAAGTGCCGTCATGGCTTCCCTTGCGGTCGGGGCCGTGGCAGGACGAGCAGTGCAGCAAGTAGAGCTGAGCGCTCGTGACGGTCGCGGCGTTGGCTTTTTTGCGCAGCACCAGCGACGAATAGCAGGGGATTTCCTTGGCGGGAACGTACAGAATTCCTTCCGGGTCGGTCGCGGCGCCGCCCCAATGTCCACCGCCGTCGGTGCCGGGAAAGAAAAGCGTCATGGTTTCGGTGAGCGGATTGTAGGGACTTCCTGTGCGGGCTTTGCGGAGTTGGGCAGCCACGGCCTCGCGATCCACCGACCAGGGGTTGATGTCCTTTTCGAGGAAAGTCTGCCGGGTAAAGGGGGCGGGTTTTTGCGGGATGGGCTGGGTGGGGCTGGTCTTTTCCCCGGCAATGGCATCCTGAGGAAACGCGGTTTCCTTGATGTCGAACAGTGACTGACCCGTCACCCGGTCGAAGACAAACACCTGCCCCTGCTTGGTGATTTGCGCCACGGCGTCAATTCTTTTGCCCTTATGGGTCAC
>JBBSKK010000418.1:0-3938 GCA_038256395.1 Cytophagales bacterium
GCCGCCACGCATCCCGAAATCAAGGGCATCGTGCTGTACTCGCCCTGCATGGCCGTGGCCAATCCGGCCATGAAACTGGCGACCCGTCCCTGGGGTAAGCAGATTCTGGATGCCGCCGTGGGCAAGCACCGCGTGAACACCGACACGACGGAGCGCAGCAACTACTGGCTGAGAAGTTATAGTGCCAACGGCCTGATGACCTTGCAGCAAACGATCGATGCCGTGGCGCGGCCCGAGGTGTACGAAAAAGTGAAAATGCCCGCCTTCGTCGGCTACTACTACAAAAACGACGAGGAGCAGGATCAGGTCGTTTCGGTGGCGGCGATCAAGGATATGTTTCCAAAACTGGGTACACCCGATGCTCTGAAAGTGGAACGCGCCTTCCCCAACAGCGGCGACCACGTGATTGCCTCGCATTTTACGTCGAAGGACGTCCCCGGCGTGGAGCGGGCGACGGAAGAGTTTTTTGAAAATATCCTGAAAATAAAGCCCGTACAGCGGTAACTTCCCGAAAACTATAAATTTTCGGGAAGTTGATTGCGAATCTTTCCCGGCTTAATTTGTTTCCTAACCTGAGTAAAACGTACGGCTTCGTAAGGAAGCAACGTACTTTTGCGTTAGCTTGAAACAACGCTCTTCCCCATGAATAGAATGACTGCCGCCTTCGGCGCGGCTTTTTTGCTACTAAGCCACCTCGCCTTGGCGCAAATCCAGCGCCACGCCACCTGGACGCACTCTTTTTCCAAAAAAGAAGTGAAAGTGGGAGAAACGGTGGACTTGGTCTTCAAAGCCACCATCGATCCGGGCTGGTACATGTATTCTTCTGATTTCGACGCCGATCTGGGGCCGATGCTGACGGAAATCACGCTGACGCCCAATGCCTCATTCGAGAAAGTTGGCAAGCTCAAACCTATCAAACCAAAGAAAAAATTCGAGGAAGTTTGGCAGGGCGATGTGACCTACTTTGAAGGCAAAGGCGAGTTTCACCAGACGGTCAGAATATTACAGGAAAATCCGACGATCAAAGCCGCCGCTACCTACCAAACCTGCTCCAACGTGACGGGTTTGTGCGTGCTGGGAAATAACGATTTTACCTTCACGGGCTTGAAGGTCGTCCCGGCGGCTACAAAGAAAGACGAACCTAAGGAGGAAGCAGCGGCGAAAACCACCCCCGCAGAAAATAGTACCTCCCCAGCCACCAACGAGACATTTGCCGAGGCCGTGCAGGAATCGCTCATCGACTCGACGATCCATTCCGACACTTTGTCCGGCACGGGCATCGCGGCGGCAAAGCCCGCCCTCTACGCGGAAAACGAATCCTCCTCAACCGACGGAGGTTCGCTTTGGGCCTTTGCCTTGGCCGCTTTTCTGGCGGGCCTGGTGGCGTTACTGACGCCCTGCGTGTTTCCCATCATCCCGATGACGGTCAGTTTTTTTACCAAACAAAAAGACGGGAAGACGAAGGCGCTGATCTACGGGTTATCTATTATCCTGATTTACACCCTCATCGGTACCGTCGTCTCGCGGCTCAATGGTCCGGCTTTCGCCAATTTTCTGAGTACGCACTGGCTGCCGAACTTGCTGTTTTTTGCGATATTTTTCTTGTTTGGGCTTTCTTTTCTGGGTTTGTTCGAAATCGTGCTGCCGAGTTCTTTTGTCAATAAAATGGACGAGAAAGCCGATCAGGGCGGGTTGTTGGGTGTGTTCTTCATGGCCTTTACGCTGGTGCTGGTGTCGTTTTCCTGCACGGGGCCCATCGTGGGTAGTTTGCTGGTGGCCTCGGCGGGTGGCGAGGTGGTGAAGCCCATCGTGGGCATGGTGGCGTTTTCGTCGGCCTTTGCCATTCCGTTTACACTATTTGCGCTCTTTCCGCAGTGGCTCAAAAGTTTGCCCAAGTCGGGCGGCTGGCTCAATACCGTGAAGGTCGTTTTGGGCTTTCTGGAACTGGCTTTGGCCCTTAAATTCCTCAGCATCGCCGATCAGGTCTATCACTGGCGGCTGCTGGACCGGGAAGTTTACCTGGCGTTTTGGATCGTGATTTTTGCCATGTTGGGGGCTTATTTATTGGGGAAAATCCGCACCCCGCACGACTCGCCCACCGAAATCGTCAGCGTGCCGCGCATCCTGCTGGCCATCGTGACCTTTGCCTTTGTCGTCTATATGGTTCCCGGAATGTGGGGCGCACCGCTGAAAGCTTTGGCAGGCTATCTGCCGCCGCAGACCACGCACGACTTCGATCTCAGCCGCCGTCAGTCGGCGATCGGCCCCGTGTCCACGCTGACCGAAGTACCCAAATACGCCGACCTCTTCGACCTGCCGCACGACCTGGAAGGATTTTTCGACTACGAGCAGGCGCTGGCTTATTCCAAAAAAGTGAATAAACCCGTTTTCATCGACTTCACGGGCCACGGCTGCGTCAACTGCCGCGAAATGGAGGCCCGCGTGTGGTCCGACCCTGCGGTGCTGCAACGGCTGCGCGAGGATTACGTCATCGTCGCCCTCTATGTGGACGACAAGACCGAACTCCCCGAAAGCGAGTGGTACACCTCGCCCTACGATCAGCGCGTGAAGAAAACCATCGGTGCGCAGAATGCCGACCTGCAAATCAGGAAATATAACAACAACGCCCAGCCGCACTACGCTCTGGTCGATAGCGAGGGTAATCTGCTCGTCGCCCCCATCAACTACGACCTGAACCCCGAACACTTCGCGGCGTTTTTGGATAGCGGAAAGGGGAAGATTTAAGCGTCGGAAGTTAGGTTCAAATCGTGCCAACCGCTTACCCGGCGCGCGGGTCGGGCCGCAGCGGCATCCGCCCGACCTTATGCACCTCGATGCCCGGACAACCAAAATCCTCCACCACCTTGCCCTGAACGAGGTACAGGCCGTTGCCATACAGCGGGAAGTTGCGCAACGAGGGCGGGAAATGCACCGTGTCGAAGAAGTCGCCCGCCGCGTCCAAAAAGGTGCCGAACTTCATGAGATGGCCGTTCTTGGTGCGCACCGTCTTGGAACACACAAAATCCCCCACCATCCGCACCGTACGCCCGACGTAGTCTTTGAGCTGGGCGGCGGCCAGATCGCCGCCGTAATCGCTCCGCGCCAGCGCAAACATCGGGGCCGATACCGGAAAGCCGAGCAGCTCGATCTCGTCGTAGAGGTCTTCCAGCGGCGAGCTTTCCAGGGCGGGCAGCACGGGCCGGGCCGCGTCGTTGGCAAACAGCGCCAAACCCTCGTGGTCGTCGTGCTTTTTGCCGTTCAGTAACAGGTGCGCCTCCCAGAGCAATTCCTTCTTGCCCGTTTCCGCGAAGCGCAACGCCCCGCTGCGAATCAGGACGAGGACTTGCTCCAGTCCCGCCCCAGTGCGCAGCACGAAGTTTTCCAGTCCGGTGTAGTCGCCGTTCTGTACCCGCTCCCGCGGAATGCGGGCCGCCAGCCGCGCTTCCAGGTTCAGCAGACAGTCGAAGCCCAGGTAAATATCAGTTCCCGACAGCGAAGCGACGCGCTGACTGCGGTTGACGCAGGGCAGGTGGATGCGCCCGCCCGCCCGCCGCGCCTCGTTGACATAGACCTTGCGCTGGTAAAAGCCGCCGTAGTTGTTGAGAACCGCCACCATGAACTCGAGCGGATAGTAGGTTTTGAGGTACAGGCTTTGGTAGCTCTCCACGGCAAAGCTCGCGCTGTGGGCCTTGTTGAAGCTGTACCCGGCAAAGGACTCCATCTGCCGCCACACCTCGCGGGAGGTTTCTTCGGGGTACTTCATGCGTTGGCAGTGGGCAAAAAACTTGTCCTCGATCTCCACCAGGTGGCTGGCGCTGCGGCTTTTGCCCGACATCATGCGCCGCAGCACGTCGGCGTCGGCCAGGTCCAGCCCGCCGTAGTGGTGGCCGATGCGCATGACGTCCTCCTGATAGACCATTACGCCGTAAGTTTCCCGC
>JBBSKK010000419.1:0-3935 GCA_038256395.1 Cytophagales bacterium
GGCCGCCGCCGAGGATGCCTATTTTTTGTGGGAGCATTCTTGAATTATGAATTATGAATTATGAATTATGAATTATGAATTATGAGATTCACAATTCTCCGTGTAGTTGCTTCTTCGGCAAAGTTGGGGGAAAATGGGCAGAGTTGAAAACCTCAAAGCCCTATTTCCGCCGGGTCGTAGCCAAATCTCCGCGCCGAGTCGTTCATGATTTCCAGCATTTCGGTGTAGCTGAACAGCCGCCCGGCGAGGTAGTCCCGCTCCTCAGCGTCGGCATAGACTTTCTTGCCTTGCAGGTCGCGAATGTTCTCGTGGAGGGTGATGAGGAGGTCTTGGAAAAATTCCTGGCTGTAAGGGTTTGGCATCTTCTGTTTTTCTTTTGTTAAGGAATTGTTTCTTTATAAATACCTGAAAATCAACATATATTGGAAATATGTTATCCCAAAATGAAATTTTTATTAAGCAAACATTATCCAAAAATCCACTTTCCTAAAAAAAATTAAAAAACCCTTCACATTCCCTTAACCAGTTCTGCGGGTAGGTTCAGCGACTTTTGCGGCGGGAATTGAAATGAAACGAATTCGATCGCCCCCGCTCCGACTCGCTCGGACACCGCTTGTTTTACTATTCCTAAGCCTATTTTGTTTGCAAAGCTTTGCCCAGACCATCGTGTCGGGCAAAGTCAGCGACCAGGCGACGGGTGAAGCCATCCCTGGCGTCAGCATCTTGGCCAAAGGTACCACCGTCGGTACCAGCACGGCCATCGACGGCACCTACCGCCTGAATGTCCCAACAAATTCCAGCGCTCTGGTTTTCTCCTTCGTGGGTTTTGGTACGAAGGAACTACCGATCAACAACCAATCCACGATCAATGTCGAACTGGCGACCGACCTCCGGCAGTTGCAGGAAGTGGTTGTGACGGCTTTGGGGATCAAAAAGGACATCCGCCGCACGGGTGTCGCCATCCAAACGGTGGACGGAGCCAGCACGGTGAAAGCCCGCGAGCCGAACGCAATCAACGCCCTGGCCGGCAAAGTCGCCGGACTCACCGTGGGCATCCAGCCCGAACTACTGCGCCGCCCGAACGTAATGCTGCGAGGTAATTCGGACATTCTGTATGTCGTGGATGGCGTACCGGTTAACTCCGACACCTGGAATATATCGCCCGACGACATCGACACATACTCGGTACTGAAAGGCGCGACGGCTTCGGCGCTATATGGCTTCCGGGGTAAGAACGGTGCGATCCTGATCACCACCAAGCGTGGCACGAGCGATAAGCGCGGCTTTTCGGTGGACGTGAATTCGTCCACGATGATCGACAATGGTTTTTACGCCATTCCGAAAACGCAGGACGAATACGGCCCCGGCGACCACGGGCGCTATGCCTTCGGCGACGGCAAAGGCGGCGGACTCAACGACGGCGACTACGACGGCGGCTGGGGGCCTAAGTTCGAGGGACAGCTTATCCCACAGTACGACAGCCCCGTGGATCCCGTGACGGGTGTGCGACAGGGCACACCCTGGGTGGCGCGGGGCAAGGACAACCTGAACCGTTTCCTGAATCCCGGCGTACTTTCTACCAATAACGTTTCCATTGGCGCGACCAGCGAAAAGTACAACCTGCGCTTCTCGACCTCACACATCTATCAGAAGGGAATCGTGCCCAACACGAAGCTCAACATCACGAACTTCAACGTCACGGCGGATTATAATTTTTCCGAAAGGCTGACTTTCCAATCGGGTTTGCAGTACAACCGCCAGTACACGCCCAATATTCCAGATGTCAACTATGGCCCCAATTCCATCATCTACAACATGACGCTGTGGGCAGGTGCCGACTGGAACGTGGACGATATGCGCAATTACTGGCAGCCCGGCAAAGAAGGCATTCAACAGATTTACGCCGAGTACCAGCGATACAACAACCCCTATTTCATGAGCTACGAGTGGTTACGCGGCCACCAGAAAACCGACGTGATCGGTCAGGCTTCCATGAATTACAAGATTACCGACTTCCTCGACGTGATGCTGCGGACGCAGGTGACGACCTGGAACCTGTTCCGCAACGAGAAAATGCCGTACTCGGCGGGTTCTTACGGTCGCGACGAGCGGCGCGGCGACTACCGCGAAGACCGTCGTAACCTCTTCGAAAACAACACCGACGTGCTGGTGAAGTTCGACAAGGATTTGTTCAAAGACTTCAACGCCAAAATTTGGGCGGGCGGTAACATCCGCAGCTTCGAGTACAGCTCGCAATGGGGTTCCACAGACTACCTGAACGTGCCGGGATTGTACAATTTCAGCAACTCGGCGCGCCCGGTACGTACTTCCAACTTCGCCTCGGCCATGCGCGTCAACTCGGCCTACTACTCGGCTGACTTCACCTACCGCAATCTTTTCACCGTCTCGACCACGGGTCGGGTAGATAAGCTCTCGACGCTGCCCACGGGCAACAACACCTTCTTCTACCCGTCGGTGGCCCTGTCCACGGTACTTTCGGATTATATTAAAATGCCCGAAATCATTTCATTCTTCAAACTGCGCGCCTCCTACGCCAACGTAAAGGATGGCCTGACGGCCTCGACCATCGGCACCACGCCCGCGCTGGGCGGCGGCAACCCGATCGGCTACGGCGACCAGTATTACTCGCCCTACGACGGCCCCACCTACCAGAACGCGGCGGTGTATTCCACGCCTTTCGCCTACAACAACACCCCGGCGGCTTACTACACCAACACCTTGAACAACCCGAACTTGCAGCCCAGCTCGACCTCGCAGTCGGAGTTTGGCGTCGATTTCCGGATTCTCGAAAATCGTATTGCTCTGGACGCCACCTACTTCATTTCCAACGAAGGCCCGCGCATCTTCTCGCTCCCGGTCTCGACGACCACCGGCTACTCTTCGGCCCTCGTGAACGGGATCAAGACGCAAAAGACTGGCTGGGAAGTGGCCCTGACGGGTAAGCCCCTGCGCTCGGCGACGGGCTTGAATTGGGACGTTATTGCCAATTATTCTACGTTTAAAGAAGTGCTCACGGAGATTTATCCCGGCGTAGATGCCCTAAATACGTTCTTCAAAGTGGGTGATCGGCTGGATCAGTTTTACGGTCGGGCTTTTGCCAAAACCGAAGATGGACAAATCATCAACGACGCTTCGGGCCGTCCGGTGTATGCACCCGTGAGCCAGCCCTTGGGCTACGTCAATCCGAAGTTTGTGTTCGGAATCAACAATAAATTCCGCTACCGCGACCTCTCGTTCAGCTTCCAGTTCGACGGTCGCATCGGAGGCGTCATTTCCAACTACATCCAGCGGCAAACCTTCCGGGGCGGTCGCCATATCGAAACCGTTCAGGGCGAAATGGGCGAAGCGCGTTACCAGGACTTTTTGGGTAACAAAACTTGGGCCGGCGAAGGCGTCCAAATCGCCAACGATGGCAAGTTGAACTTCGACGCCGATGGCAAGATCACCAACCTCAGCGAGTTGACTTTTCAGCCGAACACCACCAAGCAATTTCTCCAAGACTGGGTGAGCCGCTACTACAACTCTGACGAGGGCAACCTGATGAGCCGCTCCTTCGGGATGTTGCGCGAAGTGGTCATCGGCTACGCGTTGCCGTCGGGCCTGTTGGAAAGAAGCAAGTTTATCAAAACGGCATCCGTCTCTCTTGTGGGCCGTAACCTGCTATATTTCGCCGAGAAAAAAGACATCGACCTGAATCAGTACGTTTCCGGCGGCGGCTCGGGCCTGCAATCGCCCTCGACGCGGCGGTACGGGGTGAATTTGAGTTTGACTTTTTGAAGAAGGAGGAAAGAAGGAAAGGAGGAGAGGAGAAAAGAAAAACATCTTTGAGAAACTCTGTGTCGACCTCTGTGAAACTCTGTGCCCAAAGTATCATTCAATTGAAAATCAAAATATTATGAAAATCAATAATAAAA
>JBBSKK010000420.1:0-3890 GCA_038256395.1 Cytophagales bacterium
ATACTGCCCTTCTTCGGGCATTCCGTGCCTGGTCATTTGGTACACGTATTCGTCGTGGCCCCACGACATATGGACGTTATTCAGGCCGCAGTTAGGTTCGTACACGCCGTACTTAGTATTGTACCGCTCATCGTAAGTATCAGGATTGGCGGCGAAGTACTCGGGATAAACGATCTTGTCGGAATGGGCGCAGCCCACAGGAAAAGTGTCGCCCACCACGGCCCACTGCGGCTCGCCGAACAGGCACAGTACCTTACCCATGTCGTGCATCAGCCCCACCAGCACGAACCAATCCGGGTGGCCGTCGGCGCGGATGGCCTCCGAGGTTTGCAGCAAATGCTGCCATTGGTCGAGGTCGGTGTCGGGGTCGGAGTCGTCCACAAGGGTATTCAGAAAATCGAACGCTTCCCAAATCGGCATCTCCTTTTTGTCGAATTTGAGATATTCGGCTTCTTTTTCGCGCACGAAATCGTACGTTTGGTAGGTATGGTTTAGCCGATAGAACTCCCGCACCGTGTCGCGCCCCGGCTCGTCGTAGTTGCGGTAATCTTCCTTGGCTTTCTCGAAGGGTTCAGGGTAGCGGGTCAGGACGTCGTCTTCCCAGACATCGAGACTCGGTAGCGGGTTTTGGGTATCGGCTTTCATATTTGTGAATGTTTTTTTCGGTTTTGGAGGATAAAATTACAGTTTTTTTGTCAAAAAAACCCTGACCTGCTCAAAGCCAGAGCCGAATTTCCTTACTTTACGAAAATCCATACCTTTGTTTTTTTCTAAGATAACCTCAATTTCTTAATCTGAATAAGCCGTTAGCCGTCCGGTTCGCCGGACCGCGCTGACTGCCGAAAGCCCTCTACATGGCCCAAATCATTACCATCGGCGAAGTGCTGCTGCGCCTGAGTACCCCCGGTTTTTCCCGCTTCGAGCAAGCCCGCTCCTTCAACGTAACTTACGCGGGTGGCGAGGCCAATGTCGCCTCCGCCCTCGCTTACTGGGGCCACCACACGGCCCACGTCACCCGCTTCCCCGACTCGCCCGTGGGCCGGGCGGCGGCGCAGTACCTGCGTTTTCACGGCGTGGACATTTCGCACATCCAATTTGGCGGGCCGCGCATGGCGGTCTATTATCTCGAAACGGGTGCGGCCCTGCGCGGCAGTCAAATTGTGTACGACCGGGCGGGGTCGTCCTTCGCCACCGCCGACCCGCAGTCGTACGATTGGGACGAGATTCTGAAAGACGCCAAATGGTTTCACTGGGCGGGTATCACGCCTGCCCTTTCTCAGGAAGCGGCCGACGCCTGTTTGCAGGGCATTCAGGCAGCTCGCAAAAAAGGAATTACCGTGTCGGGTGATATTTTTTACCGCTCCAACCTCTGGAAATACGGCAAGACCCCCGGCGACGTGCTGCCCGAACTCACCGCCGGAACCGACATCGTAATCGCCAACCACATCAACGTGAAGGAAATATTCGGCATCGAATGCAGCGATTTTCCGGACGCCTGTAAGAAATTACAAGAAGCCTTCCCACAGGTAAGCCGCGTCGTGGACACGCAGCGCACCTCTCGCAGCGCCAGCCATAATTTGCTGAAAGCCTTCCTTTGGAACGGCCACGAAATGCTGGAAACTGCCGATGTGGACATTAATCCCATCGTGGACCGCGTAGGCGGCGGTGACGCCTTCATCGCCGGACTCATCCACGGCCTTCTCACGTTCAACGACGAGCAGAAAGCCCTCGAATTCGGCGTGGCGGCCTCGGCCCTGAAACACACCATCGAAGGCGACGCCCTCGTCTGCACCGAAGCCGAAGTAGAAGCCGTCCGGCAAGGGGAAACTTCGGGGAGAATTAAAAGGTAATGGATAGTTGAAAATTGATAATGGATTTTTACGACCCATTGACTTCATTCTAAGCATACTTAATTAATTCAAGTTGCTATTCCACTTATAATTCGGCTTCCCATTATTCCTCTATTCGCATCATTATCAACTAACCATTATTAATTATCAACTAAATAAATGGCTCATATCAATAAAGATACCGTACTCAACTCCCTGCACGATGGGGGCGTTTTGCCTTTGTTTTATCACGATGATGCCGCCGTGGCCATCGAGGTACTAAAAGCTTCGTACGCGGCGGGGCTGCGGGTGTTCGAGTTCACGAACCGAGGCGAGAATGCCTTAGCGACCTTCGAGCAGCTCGTCGCCTATGCGCACGAACATTTGCCCGACCTGGCGCTGGGAATCGGTACGATCTACGATGAGGAAGCCGCCAACAAGTTTATCTACGCCGGGGCTGATTTTGTGGTTACACCCGCCCTCAACCCTACCGTAGGCAAGGTTTGCCTGGTCGCCGAAGTCCCCTGGATACCCGGCGTGATGACGGTTACCGAAATCTACAACGCCCGACAGGCGGGAGCCGAAGTCGTGAAACTATTTCCCGGTGAGGTACTCGGCTCAGGCTTTGTGAAAGCCGTGCGCGGCCCGATGGCCGACCTGAAAATCATGGTAACGGGCGGCGTACGCCCTACCCGCGAAAGCTTCGCCGAGTGGTTTGGCGCGGGAGCTTACTGCGTGGGGATGGGGTCGCACCTGTTTCCCAAGGACGTGCTGGCCCGGCAGGATTACGCCTGGGTAGAGGAAAAAATTGCCGAGTGTTTGGGATTTGTGAAGGAGTTGCGGAGCTAAACGAAATCTCAAACCTTCGTCCGCAGATACGCTACCACCACCTCCAGCCCTCTATCAAACCGATCATGGTTGTTGATGATGATGTCGGCTTCGGCGCGGAGGGGCTTGATGTACTTGTCGTAGGTGGGTGCCACGTGGTTTTCCCAGCGGTACAGGACATCTTCCAGGTCGTAGCCGCGCTCATTGTTGTCGCGGACGATGCGCCGCTTGATTTTGACGTGTTCCTTGGCATCCACGAACACCTTTAAGTCGATCAGTTCCGCCACTTCCGGGAAATAAAACACGAAAATTCCTTCGACAATAATAATTGGCGTCGGCTGAAAAGACAGAATTTTCGGCGTGACCAGCGGATTGTTGAACGTGTATTCGGGTTGCTGAACCTGCTTCCCCTCGCGCAGTTCGGCGATGTGCTGCGCAAAAAGTGCGTGGTCGATCGTCTCAGGCAAATCAAAATTCTCCACCCCATTCCGATCCTTCGGAATTTTATGAATGGGCAAATAATAGTTGTCCTGCGAGATACGGCAAATCTCGTCGTCGCTGAACGCAGCGAGCAGACTCTTCATAAAAAAAGTCTTCCCCGATGCACTCCCCCCCGTAATCCCGACAATAAATGGCTTAGTCATTTTCAAAAAAAAATCTCATCATTAATCACTCATCACCGCGCGGGCGGCCCCGTCAAAACTTCCGATACTTCAACTTCTCCCGCTGCACCTCTTCTATTTCCAGAATCTCGCTGGGCTTGTAGGTGAGCGCCTCGTGGGTATGTTCCAGGTCGCGCACCAGCTTTTGGAGCCCCGGCACCTCCAGCGAAGCGGCGTGGTCGGTGCCGCGCCAGGTGCGGTCTTTGGTAAAATGCCGTTCGACCCATACTGCGCCTAATGTGTAAGCCGCCACGTCCACCGCGATGCCCAGGTGGTGGCCCGAAAAGCCGATTTCCTTGATGCGCTCGCCGTAGCTTTCCTGAATTCGCCTGGTTTCCAATAAACAAATATCCCGGAAAGGCACCGGATAGCCCGACGTGCAGCTATACATTACGAGTCGCTGCCGGGCCTGATCGGTTTCTTCAAAAAAAGCCACGAGTTGGGCGATCTCATCCTGCGTGGTCATACCCGTTGAGACGTGAACATCGCCCCCGTATTCGTCGCGCAGGAGCCGCAGCATTTCGTAATGATTGTTACAAGCCGAGGGAACTTTGATAAAATCAGGTTCCAA
>JBBSKK010000421.1:0-3888 GCA_038256395.1 Cytophagales bacterium
GGACATCGGCCCCGGTGCCGGACGCCACGGCGGCCATATCGTGGGCCAGGGAACACCCGAGGAATTCCTGAAAAACGGCTCGACCACTGCCGCCTACCTCGACGGTCGCGAAAGCATCGAAGTACCCACTGATCGCCGCAAAGGCAACGGATATAAATTAGCGTTGAAAGGCTGCACGGGGCACAATCTTAAAAACGTAACGCTCAAAATTCCGCTCGGTACCATGATTTGCGTGACGGGCGTGAGTGGCAGCGGTAAATCGTCGCTGATCCACGAAACGCTATTTCCGCTGCTCACCCAGCATTTTTACCGCTCGCGCCGCGAGCCGCTGGAATACAAATCCATCGAAGGACTGGAACATCTGGACAAAGTCATCGAGGTGGATCAGTCGCCGATTGGCCGCACGCCGCGCTCTAACCCGGCCACTTACACCAACCTCTTCACCGACATCCGCGCCCTTTACTCCGAATTGCCCGAATCCAAAATCCGGGGTTATAAGCCGGGGCGGTTCAGCTTCAACGTGAAGGGTGGCCGCTGCGAGGACTGCGAAGGCGCTGGCCGCAAGAAGATCGAAATGGATTTCCTGCCCGATGTGTATATCGACTGCGAAACCTGCAAAGGAAAACGCTTCAACCGCGAAACGCTGGAAGTGCGCTTCAAGGGAAAATCCGTCGCCGATATTCTGGATATGACGGTGGAAGCCGCGCTGGAATTCTTCGAAAACCAGCCCCGGATTTTACGCAAAGTCCAAACTCTGAATGATGTCGGCCTGGGCTACATCACCCTCGGCCAACACGCCACCACGCTCTCGGGCGGCGAGGCGCAACGCGTGAAGCTCTCCGAAGAGCTATCCAAGCGCGACACGGGTAAAACGCTCTACATTCTCGACGAACCCACCACGGGCCTGCACTTCCAGGATATCCGCCACCTGCTGGCCGTGTTGCAAAAACTCGTGGACAAAGGCAACACCGTCCTCATCATCGAACACAACATGGACGTCATCAAAGTCGCCGACTACGTCGTGGATCTTGGTCCCGAAGGAGGAGGACTGGGCGGTGAGATCGTAGCGCAGGGAACGCCGGAGAAAGTCGCGCAGGCGAAGGGGAGCTATACGGGGAAGTTTTTGGCGGCGGAGCTTCGACTCCGCTCAGTTTGAAAGGGGCTTCGCGTATAGGCCGAGTTGGAATTATTTCCCCCGCCCACCTTGTGATTTCAGCGACAAATCCTTATCTTTGCCCCTCATTTCAAAAAACCAGGTCTAAATCATGTACGCAATCGTAGAAATCGCAGGTCAGCAATTTAAGATTGAAAAGGGCCGCACCATCTTCACCAATCGGCTTGAAGGGGATGTGGACGCTGCACTTGTCTTCGACAAAGTCCTCCTCACCGACGATGGAGGCACGATCCAAATCGGTGCCCCCGGCATCGAGGGCGTGTCGGTCAACGCCACCATTCTCGAACACCTCAAAGGCGAGAAGGTCATCGTTTTCAAGAAAAAACGCCGCAAAGGCTACAAAAAGAAAAACGGTCACCGTCAGTATTTGACGAAGATCCGGATTGACGATATAGTAATCTAATTTGGAACTAGGGAATATTCCGACATTCACTAATCGCCGGGCGACCGCGTCCGGCATTCAAAATTAAAATAAAATGGCACACAAGAAAGGCGTAGGTAGTTCCAGGAACGGCCGGGATTCTAATCCTAATTATTTGGGCGTAAAGCTGTTCGGTGGACAGCATGCCAAGGCGGGCAGCATCATCGTTCGTCAGCGCGGCACGAAGCACAATCCGGGCCGCAACGTCGGTTTGGGCCGCGACCACACGCTGTTTGCGTTGGTCGAAGGCCACGTGGTGTTCACCAAGAAAGCCAAGGGTAAGTCCTGGGTTTCTATCGAACCCCTCGCCGTCGAAACCAGCGAAGCGCAACCCACGGCAACCGCTCCCGTAGCCGCCGAGGCATAAGCCCAATTCGTTTTGGAATAAAGCTATTCAATTAGCCAGAAGCCCGAAGGATTCATTCCGTCGGGCTTTTGGCGTTTCCAATCCGGTCAAAAAGAAAGCACTTCTGTTTTCTGAAATTTTTAATCGAAGATGTTTGTTTGAAAACTGGCGTAAGCGGCTACTCTGTTGTTTACCAAGAAATTAAACCTTTCAATCCTTAAACACTTCAACCAAAACATGCTAAACCGCCCCGTTTATATCTATACCGAACTCAGTCCCAACCCCAACTCTATGAAATTTGTCCTGAATTTCGAGTTGGTACCCGACGGGCTGTCGTTTGACTACCCTTCGCACGCCGCTGCTTTGGAAGAGGGCAAAGCCTCGCCATTAGCGGCGGATTTGTTCCAGTTTCCACACGTGCAGCGGGTATTCATAGCCAGTAACTTCGTGACCATCACTAAAGACGACGCCACGCCCTGGGAAGAAGTGCTGTACGACACCAAGCAATTCATCAAGATCTATTTCGAAGAAAACCAGCCCGTTTTCGAGCCTAAAACCATTGAGAGCAATACGATGGTGGTGGAAGAAAACGACACCCCGACCGTGCAACAAATCAAGGCCGCCCTCGACCAGTACGTTCGTCCGGCGGTGGAGTCCGACGGCGGGGCGATTAATTTCCACTCTTTTGACGAAGACTCCGGCGCGGTGAAAGTACTGCTACAAGGCTCGTGCAGCGGCTGCCCCTCTTCCACCCTGACCCTAAAATCAGGCATCGAAAACCTCCTCACCCGCATGGTACCGGGCGTGAAGACGGTGGTGGCGGAGGGAGTTTGATTTAGTGGAGAGTGGAGAGTGAAAAAAATCAAAACTCTCAACTCTCAACTCTCCACTCTCCACTCTCCACTCTCCACTCTCCACTCTCCACTCTCCACTCTCCACTCTCCACTAACGAAAGATGGTAACGCTTCCACTCCTAACCGGCAGCTCCGGGTGGAGTTTGATGACGTAGTAGTAGGTGGCGGCGGGGAGATTTTCGTTGTTGAACTGGCCGTCCCAGTCTTGGTCGTAGCCCTTAGAACTGAATACTTTGTTGCCCCAGCGGTTGAAGATGTTCACTTCACAATTGGTGTAGGCCGCGCTGTTTTCTATTTCCCAGCGGTCGTTGGTGCCGTCACCGTTGCGGGTAAATCCGTTGGGGATCTTCACGGGCGGCAGCACTTCCACCACAATTTCACTTTCCGAAAAACAACCGCCCGCCGTCGACACCCGCAGGCGGTAGGTCGTCGTCTGTTCGGGAGAGGCGATAGGTTGAGCAGCCGATGGGTTATTCAGACCTAACGGCGGCGACCATTCGTAGGTCGCGCCTTCGGTCACGGAACTGCGGATTTGTAGGCTGTCGCCTTGCACGATCACTTTTTTATTTCCTAAAAAAGCCCTCGGTGCGGAGGTTACGCGCGCGGTTTGCGACTTGGTAGCTATGCAGCCGTTGGGTGCTTTGTAGGTATAAGTGACCAGGTGGCTTCCCAATCCGGCCTGCTGGGCGTCGAAGGTATTTCCACTTATCCCTTTACCGGAAAACGTTCCGCCTGCGGGCGTAGCAACCAGGGACAATTTCGCGTTGGCTTGCCCGCAAACGGCAGGTAATGAATCAAAAAGTACCTGGGGCAATGGCTTGACTAGCACCCGCAGCGTATCTGAACGGCGGGAGCAGCCGGTCGTCGTGTCGCTGACTTCTACCGAATACAACCCTGATTTCTTGACTAGGTTTGCTGAACCAATCGGGCTGGGCTGCGGCATTGTGGCCTGGTACCAAACATAGGTGAAACTATTGCCCGCGTTAGCTTGCAGCCGCACCGAATCGCCCTGGCAGATTTCCCGCGGCGGTGCGGTTACCGTCGCGGGCGGGCGGGCGTTCAGCCGCACGGTCACGGTGTCGGAACTGATGCA
>JBBSKK010000422.1:0-3884 GCA_038256395.1 Cytophagales bacterium
CTATTGCCGAATACCAGTCTAATAAATTCCTGCTGACCGGGTAGAATGCCTATGCTCGTGCCGCCCGATTCCAGGGCCACCCGCAGGTATTCGGCGTTTTTAGGCAATCCAAAGAAAGAGTTGGTATTGTGAACAAAAGTGAAGTTGATATCCGACACGAATGAGCGGCGAAAGCTATTAAATAAATTGTTACCCTGCGATTGCAACGTATCCAGCAGATTCTGGAACTCCGGGGCTTTCCGGGTGGTATTCAATACGTTGAGATCCAGCAACGAAAGGTTGATAAATGTCGTGGCGGACGGTTGAAGCGTGTAAGTCATGGCCGCTTTCGCATTCGAGCGGGCATACTCGGGGCGATTGACGTAGTTATAGCCTAGCCCCACCTGGGTCCGGGGGTTGAAACGACCAAATCGGTATCGAAAACCGCCGGGAAACAGCAACTGCGGGAAAAGCAGCGAGGTGTTCACGCTCAATTCCTGACTGCGGTACAGGTTGCCGTCATTGAAACCCGTCACAGCCTCCACGCCGCCCCGCAAATTGACCTCGAAATTTTCCAGGCCATTGAAAATATTCCTGATTTTGTACGAAAGATTGGCAAACGGGCCGGGGGCTTGTTGGAGTTGAATTACGTTCATGCCGACATCCGCCGTAATCTGATATTTGTCCAGCGGAATGGCGCGAAAGTACCCTTTCAATCCCTGCGCGGTGGTGTCGAATCCGTAGTTGACGAAGCGGAACTGGTCGATAAGCGAGAGTTGGCGCTGGGTTTCGCGCTCGTCCTCCTGGCTGTACAGCTTGCCGGGACGAATCAGCAGCTTGCTGTTCAGGATGCGGGGCGAAAATCTTTTATCCGTAAAAACGTAGCGAATATTCTGAAAACGGGTGGTATCTTTTTGAAATAAAGAATCCGGCAAAGTGCCGGGGGGCAGTACCTCGAACTGCACCGATTCGACGGGATAGGCTTTGAAATGCTCCTTCCCGTCGGGTACCTCCAACCGCACGAAAACATCGACCTGCTTATACAGACTATCCGTCCTGGGTGCGGAAATGGTGTCGTTGACAAGGTAGGTGATGGACTGCCGCGAAAAACCGTAGTAGCCGTTGTCGCGCAGCAGGGTTTCCAGCCGGATGCGCTCTTCTTCAAAGGCATCTCCCTTGTAACGGGCGTTACTTTTCAGGAAAGAATTCTCTTTTTTTTGTATTACCAGGCTATCCACGCGTGGGTCGGGGATGCTATACCGGACATTGCGTAGTCGGGTCGGGCGGTTTTCCTGAACGAAATAAGTTGTGCGAATACGCCGGAAGGCAGTGTCGGTAGTGAAGGTGACATTATTTTCAAAAAAGCCATTGTTAAACAAATAACCGCGTACTTTCTCGGCATTTTTGGCGACGGCTACCGTATCGAAATACACGGGTGGCTCGCCAAAGATGCGCATGAAGTCGTTTCCCTCAGCCAATCGCCGCTTGGTGCGGACGATTTTGCGGGCGTAGCGGCGCTGGAATTTCTTCAATTGGCGGGGACTATCCTGGTAAAGCGAATCTTTTGTTTGGAGTTCACGGTTAAGGGAATCTAACTTGCGCTTATGGTAAGCGGGATTGTAAGTCACGCTGGCGGCCTGATAAAAAGCCAGGTAGGGATATAGCGGCAAACCCAGGAAACGGCGGTTAGGTTTCTGCGGAATCAGGTCTTCGAGTTCGCTGTCTTTGATAATTTTGTTTCCTTTGAAGGTAGTCGTTCCCAGCAGATAACGTTGCTCGCCGGGCGTTTGCCGGACGCAGCCCGACAGTCCAACCGCTACTAAGACTAAAAAAAGTCCGACACCCCAAAAAAAACGACCGCTGTTCAATGCTCTCAAAAAATCAAATCAAGTATATCAATTCGCTGAAAATCAAAAAGTACCGACAGCAGCACGGCGCTTTCGTGGTAGAAGGCGCCAAGAGCGTCCTCGAACTGCTGGACTCCGACTACGAAACGGAGTTTGTGGTCGCTACCCAAGATTTTTTGCAAAAATACGGAAGTAATCCGTCCCACCCCGCCGTTGACTGGATCGCCGCCGCCCCCGCCGAAATGGATCGACTGGGAACATTCCAGAGCAACGACGCCTGCCTGGCCGTAGCCAAAACGAAGGAAAACGTTTTTTTGCGTGTAGCGGAAGGCGAATACGCCCTGATGCTCGACGATGTCCGTGACCCCGGTAACCTCGGCACCATGCTGCGCATCGCCGACTGGTACGGCATCACGAAGATTATTTGCTCGCCCAGCACCACCGATTTCTACAACCCCAAAGTCATTGCCGCCAGCAAAGGTTCCTTCACGCGAGTGCGAGCTTACTATACTGATTTGCCGGAATTTATCGAGGAGGAGGTAGTTAGCCAAGTACTGGTCGGCGCTTTCCTGGATGGAGAATCACTGTACGATTTTTCTTTCCCCAAAGTAGGCGGATATATCGTAATGGGCAACGAGTCGCGCGGCATCGGGCCGGAGGTGGGCGAGCGCATTCAGCATCGCGTCACGATTCCGCGCTTTGGCGCGGCGGAGTCGCTGAATGTGGGAATCGCAACGGCGGTGCTTTGCGATAACTGGCGGCGGGGAACAGTTTAAAAAGCAGAGGGATCGAATTTGATTTCGATCCCTCTGCTTTTGGTTAATCCAAAACCTACACCAGCATACTCATTGGTGCTTCGAGGAATTTCTTTACCGTTTGCAGGAACTCCGAACCGGTCACGCCATCCACCACGCGGTGGTCGCAGGAAAGCGTAACCTTCATGACATTGGTCGGGTACACTGTGCCATCTTCCTTGAAGGCGGCCGTCTGCTTGATCGAGCCGATGGCCAGAATGCAAGCGTCTGGTGGGTTGATGATGGCCGTGAACTCGTCGATGCCGAACATGCCGAGGTTGGAAATCGAGAAGGTGTTGCCCTCCCAATCTTTGGGTTGTAGTTTCTTGTCTTTGGCTCTTCCGGCAAAGTCTTTAACCTCGGCGGAAATAGTGGAAAGCGTTTTCTTGTCGGCGTCGCGCACTACGGGAACCAGCAGACCTTCGTCCACGGCCACGGCCACGCCGATGTTCACGTAGTCGTACTTGCGAATCTTGTCGCCCAGCCAGGCCGAATTTACTTTCGGGTGTTGTTTCAGGGCCAAAGCGCAGGCTTTCACCACAAAGTCGTTGAAGGAAATCTTGGACGTCGCCACTTCGTTGAGCGTCGGGCGCAGGGCCATCGCCTTGTCCATGTTTATTTCCATGGTCAGGTAGAAGTGCGGCGCGGTGAACATACTCTCACTCAGGCGGCGCGAAATCGTCTTGCGCATCTGTGAGACGGGAGTATCCTCGTAGCTGCCCGTCGGGGTAGGCGCGGTAGTCGGGGCCGAAACACCGGGTTCCGTCTTGCCCACTTTGGCAGTTTCAGCCGACTTCGCGGCGGGCTTAAACTCGTCCACGTCGCGCTTGACGATGCGGCCATTGTCGCCGGAGCCGGCAACCTGTTGCAGGTCGATGCCTTTTTCTTCGGCCAAACGGCGGGCGAGGGGAGAGGCTTTGATGCGGTCACCTGAATCAGCGGTGGACACGCTGGATTCTGACTCGCTAGGCTTTGCCTCGGCGGAAGCCGATGGCGTGGTAGTTTCTACTTTATCATCTTCCTCAATCTCTTCGACTTCGTCACCGCCCATTTCGCGGTCGATGAGAGCCTGGAAGTTTGCACCTTCCTCACCGATGACGGCGATAATGGCGTTGACTGGAACGGCGTCGCCTTCCTTGATTCCGGAGTAAAGTAGCGTACCTTCCTCGTAAGCTTCCAAATCCATCGTGGCTTTATCAGTTTCGACTTCGGCCAAAATATCGCCGGACGCCACTTTATCGCCCACCTTTTTTTGCCAGGAAAC
>JBBSKK010000423.1:0-3877 GCA_038256395.1 Cytophagales bacterium
ATTGCAGTTCACGGCCATAATTTTTACAAAAATCCTGAAAACCGCGAGTAATATTGTCTCCCAACTTCGGCATATCGGTCGTTACGTCGCCGGGTTTGTAAGAAACCTTGAAGCCGCCGCCCAGGTCAATGATTTGCAGATCAGGAAAGCGCATGGCGGCTTTGAAGATCACTTCCGAAGCTTGCAGAAAAGCCTCGGCTTCCTTTATGTCAGAACCCGTGTGCTGGTGGAGGCCGATGATTTTTAGGCCGTAAAGCGCTACTACATCAAGAATTTCGTCCAGCAGCAGCACCGAAATCCCGAACTTCGAGTCGCTGTGACCCGTCATGATTTTGGCGTTGCCGCCCGCCGCCACGTTAGGTTTAAGGCGAATCAGGCAAGGGCGCGTGCTTCCGTAGGTTTGCCCGAACCATTCGAGCAGCGGCAGGCTGTCCACGTTAATCTTGGCCCCGGCTTCCACCGCCTCCTGCACCTCCTCGAAGGGAACGCCGCTGGGCGTAAATGTTATCTGCTCCGGCGTGTAACCCGCCAGCAGCGCCATCCGCATTTCCCCGACAGATACCACGTCGATCTCCACGCCCAAACTGCGCATCAGCCGCAAAATGGCCAGATTGGTATTGGCCTTGCAAGCGTACTTGATTCGCATATCGACTTCGGAAAATGCATCTTGCAAATTTTTTACCTGACGGCGAATGATGCCGCCATCGTACACGTAGAGTGGAGTGCCGTATTGTTGAATAAGGTCGAGTAGGAGGGAGGGGTTCAAAGTTTATGAGTTTAAAGTCTATGAGTCTATGAGTAAGCAGTTTGGAGAACGAGTTTTTCGATGAACTCATGAACTCATGAACTCATGAAGATACTGTTCCATTTCCCCCTGAATGCTCCTTGCTTCAGCCCGGGCTTTTTCGGCAAAATCCTTGCCGTTGCTGGCGTAGAGGATGCTGCGGGAGGCGTTGACGAGCAGGCCACATTTTTGGTTTAAGCCGTGGCGCGATACTTCTTCCAGGCTGCCGCCTTGCGCCCCGACGCCCGGCACGAGCAGGAAATGGTCGGGGATTATTTTGCGGATATGGGCCAGGGCGTCGGCTTGAGTAGCGCCCACTACGTACATGAGGCGGTCGGCGTCGGCCCAGGTTTGGGAGGTGGTCAGGACGTGTTGGTAGAGGGGTTTGCCGTCGAAGTTGAGCCGCTGAAAGTCGTCGCCGCCAGGGTTGGAGGTCAGGGCCAGCAGGATGACCCACTTATTTTTGTATTCCAAAAAAGGCCCCACCGAATCGTGGCCCATGTAGGGTGCCACGGTCACGGCGTCGAAATCAAGTCCCGCCGCCGCCTTGTCGAAGAAGGTTCGGGCGTACAGGCCGGAGGTGTTGCCGATGTCGCCGCGCTTGGCGTCGGCGATAGTGAAGTGGGTCTTGGGGATATAGTCCAGCGTTTTGCGCAGGCTTTCCCAGCCCTGCGGCCCCTGCGCCTCGTAAAAGGCGATGTTAGGCTTGTAGGCCACACAAAAATCCGCCGTGGCGTCGATGATGGCACGGTTGAAGGCAAAAACCGGATCGTCCTCCTGCAACAGATGCGGGGGGATTTTGCGTATATCGGTATCGAGACCCTCGCACAGGTAGGACTTCTTTTCTTTTATTTGTGAATAAAGCGCGTCGTAGGTCATTTTCAGGAGAAATAATGGGGCGAAATTACGACCTCTCCCGATAGATTCATAAATTTGCCCATAAGTAGGGGACCGGCGTGTACCAATTTAAACTAACCATAGCCCAATTAATATGCTGATTCGAGAAACGTCCATTGCGGGATTGGTCGAAATTTTTCCCCGAGTTTTTGAAGACGATCGGGGGGCGTTTTTTGAGTCCTACAACCGCGAGGCATTTGAGAAAGCCGGGATTCCGGCCCAGTTCGTGCAGGATAATCAATCATTCTCGGTCAAGGGCGTACTGCGCGGACTGCACTTCCAGAACCCGCCCTTTGCCCAGGGCAAACTAGTGAGGGTCATCACCGGCCGGGTCATCGACGTGGCGGTGGACATTCGCCCCGAGTCCCCGACCTTTGGGCAGTTTGAGCTTTTTGAACTCGACGCCCGGCGCAACAACATGGCCTACATCCCTGAAGGCTTCGCGCATGGGTTTTCGGCGCTGGAAGATTCCATTTTCAGCTATAAATGCACCAATCTTTATAATAAATCCTGTGAGTCGGGCATCATCTGGAACGACCCCACGCTGAACATCGACTGGGACGTAAAAAATCCTATCGTTTCGGAGAAAGACATCGAACTAGCTACCTTTAAGGTCCTGTTTGCGAAGCAGGTTTCCTAGTCCAAAGCCACCTGGCCCGTGATCAACCGCCTTTACGACACCTCCCTCAGTCTGCTCACCGACCTCTACCAGCTTACCATGGCCTACGGCTATTGGAAATCGGGCAAGGCCGAGCAGCAGGCGGTGTTCAACTTGTATTTTCGGAAACATCCCTTCGGCGGTGGCTTCACGGTGGCGGCGGGGCTGAGCAGCGTCATCAGCTACCTCAACGAATACGGCCTGTCTAAAAAAGACGTCAACTACCTGCGCACTCTGACGGGCAACGACGGGCAGCCACTTTTCGAGGAAGATTTTTTACAATACCTCAAAAATCTGGAATTCAAGTGTGACGTGGCCGCCGTCCCGGAGGGAACTGTCGTGTTTCCCAACGAGCCGCTGCTGCGCATCACGGGACCGATTCTGCAGTGCCAGTTGCTGGAGACGCCGCTACTGAACCTCATCAATTTCCAAACCCTCATCGCTACCAAAGCCGCGCGGATGCGACTCGTGGCCCCCGACGATGCCCTGCTGGAATTTGGCCTACGACGCGCTCAGGGCCCTGACGGCGGCATGACAGCCAGCCGCGCCGCCTACATCGGCGGTTTCGACGCGACTTCCAACGTGCTGGCGGGCAAGCTCTACGGTATTCCGGTCAAAGGCACCCACGCCCACAGTTGGGTGATGTCTTTTGAAGATGAATTGACTGCTTTCGAAACCTACGCAAAGTTTTTGCCCAACAACGTCACGCTGCTGGTGGATACCTACGACACGATTCAGGGCGTGAAAAATGCGATCACCGTCGGCCAGCAACTCCGAAAGCGTGGCCACGATTTGAGCGGCATCCGGCTGGATTCGGGAGATTTGGCCTACCTCAGCATCGAAGCCCGCAAGTTGCTGGACGCCGCCGGATTTGAAAATACCTCCATCGTCGCCAGCAACGATCTCGATGAACACATCATGGCCAGCCTGAAAAATCAGGGCGCAAAAATCGACGTATGGGGCGTGGGTACCAAACTCGCCACCGCCTACGACCAACCCGCGCTGGGCGGCGTGTACAAACTAGCTGCGCTCAAAAATGAAAAAGGCGATTGGGAAAATAAGGTAAAACTCTCCGAGCAAACCATCAAAACCTCCACGCCTGGCATCCAGCAAGTGCGGCGTTACCGCAATGGCCGAGGCTTCGTGGCCGATATGATTTTCGACCTGCGGGATGAAAACTCGACCAAAAAAGCGACGATGATCGACCCCTACGATTTTACCCGGCAACGCACTTTCGAAGCGCAGTACGACTTCGAGGATCTGCTGCAGACCATTTTTCAGGCAGGAAAACAAAGCTACGAGATACCACCAATCGAGGAAACAAAACTTCGCGTCCAGCAGCAACTCGCCCAATTGCACGAAGGCACCAAGCGCTTCGTAAACCCACATACCTATCCGGTCGGTTTGGAGAAAAAACTTTTCGACACAAAAACGGCGTTGATTTTAAAACTTCGGGGCGGGAAGTGAGTTGTTTTTAAGTACCAAAGTACCAAAGTACCAAAGTACCAAAGTACCAAAGTGCCAAAGTACGAAGGCTG
>JBBSKK010000424.1:0-3875 GCA_038256395.1 Cytophagales bacterium
GCCGTGGTCACCTTCGTCGTTTTGCTCGCCTGTGATGATGGCTTTGGCAATGTGGTAAGCCTGCACCATCGTGGAGGAGGAACTATCCCAGTACTCGGCTGACTTGATTTTGACTTTTAATACCGTTAAATCGGGATCTTCCAAACCTTTGGGAAACCAAGCTTTGGCGATGGGACTCCACAAATCTTTTTTGACAGCCGGGTCGTCCACAATCGAGGCTTTGCCTACCACTGAAACGTACGATTGGGCATCGGTATCGGCGTAGGCCACGTTGACGCTCGGGTGCTTTTGTAGTTCTTCGGTTTTGTGGGAGGAGCGGCTGGTCAGGAACCAGAGGTTGCCGTCGGCATCGAGTTTCTGGGTTTGCATCGGGCGGCTTTTGTGGTCGCCGTCGTCCTGCATGGTAGTGAGCATACCTACCTCGATGCTGTCGATTATTTCCTGTATCTTGTTCATTTCCTGGTTATTATCTTCGGTCTTCATTTCAATAGATGTTTAGGGTTTGAAAATATTTCCTAAACGCTACCAAAATTGGGCCACCAAGCAGGTGATAGGTATTTGTTGAAAACCTTACTCACTCTTTCCTAGACCCCCACCGTATCGCCCTCATCCAGCATGATCTGCTTTTCGAGATAAGCAATGACCAGCGAGGCCACGTCGATACCCGTGGTTTTTTCGATCCCCTGCAAGCCCGGCGACGAGTTGACTTCCATCACCATCGGCCCCTGGCTCGATTGCAGCATGTCCACGCCCGCCACGCGCACCCCCAGCGCCCGGGCGGCATCCAGGGCGGCGTGTTCTTCTTCCGCCGACAGTTCTACGCGCGTTCCTGCCCCGCCCCGGTGGAGGTTGGAACGGAAATCGCCCTCGGCGCCCTGCCGCCGCATGGCCGCCACTACTTTATTACCGACCACGAACGCCCGAATGTCTGCCCCCTTCGACTCGGCCACAAATTCCTGAATGAGGAAGTTAGCTTTCAGGCCAAAAAATGCTTCGATGGTGGACTTAGCCGCTTTTGATGTTTCGGCCAGCACCACGCCCACGCCCTGCGTGCCTTCCAGTAGTTTGATGATGACGGGCGGACCATTCACGATTTTGATCAATTCGTTGACCTGCGCGGGATTTTTGGCAAAAACGGTCTTGGGAATACGCACCCCGGCCTGGGCCAAAATCTGCATCGAGCGCAGTTTGTCGCGTGAGCGGGTGATGGCCTGCGACTTGACCGTGGTATAAACCCGCATTAGCTCGAACTGCCGTACCACCGCGCAGCCATAGGCCGTCACCGACGTGCCGATGCGCGGAATGATGGCGTCGATGCCCGTGATGGCCTTGCCCTCGTAGCGGATGGAGGTCGTTTCGCCCTCGATCATCAGGAAGCATTTTAGGTGGTTGATGACCACAGCTTCGTGGCCCCGTTGCTCGATGGCTTCCACCAGGCGGCGCGTTGAGTATAGTTCAGGATCAGTCGATAAAACGGCGATTTTCATAAAATATGGTTAAGCCCCGCACGGCGGGAAGAATGAATTGTGCGCAAATGGCGGCCCAATATCAAACGGATTTATTAGAACTCCGTTTGGGGATGAGCGTTTTTACAAAAAAATAATTACTGAGAAACATCCACGATGAATTTTCCTTTCAGCAGACGACGTCCCAACAGTACCGGGAAGCTCATCTTGAAACGATCGGCCAGTGAAAACTGGGTGCGAACCTGCCGCCCCGCCACCTCGACGGTCGTGCGGATGACGTAGCGCTGCTCCGACTGCCCGAAGGAATTTTTTACCGTTCTTTCCTTGAAGTCACTAACTAAAATGGGTTTGCTGGCCCCGCCTTTTTTCATATCCAAAACAAAACTGAGCAACGTCTGCCCGTCCCGCTCGATGACTTTTACTTTGGAACAGTGAAAAGACGAAGTCGCCGCGCCCGTGTCCACCCGCGCCGGAACGCCGTCCCAGTCCAGATCGGGGAAATTAATCGTGGCCGTGGCACCGATAATCGTTTTTTCGTGAGGAGCGGAAGTCTTTTTTTTCATGCGTTTTTTTGAAACAAACGGAGCGTCGTCAACGATAAATCCAGGAACACCATCTTGGCCCGCACGTTGCGCTCCACGTGGTAGTAGGCTTCGTTGATTTCGGCAATCATTGGTTCGAGCGCCGCTTCGGGGACGGCTTTGGAAAAATTCTGCACGAAAGTGAGCTCTTCCTCCGGCACCCGCAACAGTTCGCCCGCCCCCTGTGTCCACAGCAACATATCGCGGAAAAGCCGTAGGGCGTAGTCGAAAATGCCCTTCTGCTTTTCCTTGCTCAGACCGTCGAAGGCATCGGCCCGCTTCACCAGCTTGACGACATCCCGCTTGTAACAGTCGCGCATCCACTCGCTGAACCAGGCGTGGCTTTCGTCCTCCTTTTCCAGCAATAATTGCCGGGCCGCCGATAGGTCGCCGTCGCAAAGGTAGGCAATCCGCTTGGCGCGGGTTTCGTCGGTATTGTGATGTTTTTGTAAATATTCCACCACGTCCTCATCGCGGAACGCCGGTACTGCCAGCCGCTGCGTCCGGGAAATGATGGTCGTTATCAAGCGATCCGACTGTTCCGTGACCAGCAAAAAAAGCGTTTTCGCGGGCGGCTCTTCCAGAATTTTCAGCAACGCATTGGCCGCCTGCAAGTTCATCAGCTCGGGTTGCCACAGGATCATGATTTTATACTCCGACTCGAAGGATTTCAGCGACAGCTTACCAACAATCGCCCGCGCCTCCTTAATGGGAATGATGCCCTGCTGATTATTGGTCGCTTTGATAAACGCCAGCCACTCGGGTAGCGTCCGAAACGGACTTTCGCCCAAAAACTCGCGCCAGTTCGGCGTCAATTCGCCCAGCAAATCCTCGCCCTCCTTCGGCGAGCGCGGCAGAGGGAAGATCGAGTGCAGATCGGGATGCACCAGCTTATTCATCTTCACGCAGGAAGCGCAAACGCCGCAGGAATCCTCCTCACCCCGATTCTCGCAGTTGACGTAGGTCGCCAGCGCCAAAGCCAGCGCCAGCCCACCGCCGCCCGACGGTCCGTCGAACAGCAGCGCGTGCGCCACATGACTCTGCCGCACCGCGCGCCGCAGCGTGGATTTCGTTTCTTGTAAGCCGGGTAGATCGGTGAAAAGCAAAAGAGTTTATGAGTTTAAACGGGGCCGCCCGTGCGGGTTATGAGTTTATGAGTAAAAAGTCTGTGAGTCTATGAAGCGCGCATTGCTTGTAGGGCGTGAGCACTCATAAACTCATGAACTCATAGACTTCCCTAAGCATCGCTTCCCTCTCCTCCCCAAACGCCTCCCCCCGCCTCCGCATGGTTTCCTTAATTACAGTCAGGGCTTTGTCGAATCGGTAAGGCGCGAAGACTTCGGCGGTGCCGCCCCAGGAAAAGGAGGAGATGTGCTTGGGCTGGAAGCCCGTACCGAAGACGTTGACAGCGACGCCCACGACGGTTCCCGTGTTGAACATTGTGCTGATGCCCGCTTTGGTGTAGTCGCCCATGAACAGGCCGCAGAAGGTTTGCCCGGTGTCTTCCAGGCTTTGGGTGGCGTAGTTGTAGAGTTTGACGTTGGTATAGTCGTTTTTCAGGTTGGAGTTGTTGGTATTGGCCCCCAGGTTGCACCATTCGCCGATGACCGAGTTGCCGAGGTAGCCATCGTGGCCTTTGTTACTGTAGCCGAAGAATACCGAATTATTAACCTCGCCGCCCACTTTGCAATAAGGCCCGACGGTGGTGTTGGGTCGAATCTTCGCCCCCTGTCCGATGACGGCGCCTTCGCCCAGCGCAAACGGCCCTTGAATGATCGCGCCTTCGCTGACCGTAGCGTTGCGACCCAAATAAATCGGTCCGCCCTCC
>JBBSKK010000425.1:0-3866 GCA_038256395.1 Cytophagales bacterium
AGCAATTCCATTCTGCGGGGCATTCAGGAGGGGACGATCAAGAAGGGCGATATGCTGCCGTCGATCAACGAGATCAGCTTTGCCTTCGACATTTCCCGGGGTACGGCGGAGAAGGGCTACAACCACCTGAAAAGTCTGGGTGTGTTGGGGTCGGTGCCGGGCAAGGGGTACTTCATCAAGCAGACCGACCACAGCCAGCCGCTGAAAGTGTTTCTGCTTTTTAACAAATTAAGCACCCACAAAAAGATCATCTACGATTCTTTTGTAGAAACGCTGGGTGGGCAGGCGGCGATTGATTTTTACATTTATAATAATGACTTTGCGCTCTTCAAGCGGCTCATCGAACAGCGGAAAGAGGAGTACACGCACCTGGTCATCATTCCCCATTTCATCGGGGGCGAAGAAAAGGCTCACGAAATAATCAACACCCTCCCTAAGGAGCAGTTGATTGTTTTGGATAAAATCATTCCGCGCCTGAGCGGCAAGTTTGGGGCGGTGTACCAGAACTTTGAGCGCGATATTTACACTTCCCTGGAAAAAGCCAGCGAACCGCTGGCCAAGTACGACACGCTGAACCTGATTTTTCCCGAAAACAGCTATGCCGCGCCCGAAATCACTGAAGGCTTCGTTAATTTTTGCCGCGACTATGCCTTCGATTACCGCGTCATTTCGGACATCGGCCAGGAAACGATTCACGCCAGACAAGCCTACATCAATATTATGGAGGACGACCTGGTGATTTTAATCGAAAAAATCATCGCGCAGTCGCTGAATATCGGGCAAGAGGTGGGCGTGATTTCCTACAACGAAACGCCGTTGAAACGGCTATTGCTGAATGGCATCACGACAATGTCCACCGATTTTCGGACGATGGGGCGAACGGCGGCAGAGTTGATTTTAAGCAATTCCAAAGAACACCTGGAGAATCCTTTTTATTTGACGCTACGTGCTTCTTTGTGAATTCGATTTACTCAAAGATTCCGCTTCAATACGCCGCCCAACAGTCCGCCCACCAGGATTAGCCCCACCGAGCCAAAGACGCTGAACGCGGCCAGGTCTTTCCTAACAAATTGATCCATGTACAGGGCGTAACCCGCCAAAAGCACCGCCACCTGCACGAGGGCCAGCAGCCAGCCCTTGCGGGGTTGCAGCCAACCCAGGCTCACGCCCGAAAGGATCGCAGCCAGGTACGGGACATGGATACCGTAGCCTTGTAGGGCGACTAAGAATACGAGTGCGCCACCCAATAAAGCCAGCAAAACGTGCAGAATCAATTTATCAGAAAATTTACCCTTTGTCGAAGGCATGTGCCCAAATGTTCCCTTAGTCCTTCGGCGGATTGATCATGATATGCGCTCCGTGGGTGCCGGGGTGCATAATCCACGGCATCGCCGGGCCTTCCGGTTTCAAGGGAAGCCCCGTACTTTCGGCGGTGGCGTAGGGGATGTACACCACGTAGCGCAGGTAGCCGTCCTTCATTTCGCCCTTCGAGGCATCGTAATCCTCGTCTTTGCCGGAATAGGCAAAAAGCGTGGCGGGAGCCTCGGGCATTTTCATCTTACCGGATTTAGCCTCCGCTTCCCGCTTATCGAAAATATCCTTCGAGGGTATTTTCTCCATTTTCATTTCCCGGCCCCGCGCCATGAAAGGTTCGAGACTGGTGTGGTAGCACGAGACGTTGATGCCCTTGGTACTGGGGTCATCAGCCAGGCAAACGAGGTCGTTGGTGCCTTCGCGCAGGATCTTGAATTTTCCATCAGCACCATAGCCATACACTTTGGCCCCGTCACGCTTATCGCTGGGTGCAGCAAGCATGGCGGTTTTGATTTGGATATCCGCGCTGGGTACGGGCGAAGTCTGAGCCTGAACGGCAGGAATTGCCAAACAAGCCGCAAAGGAAGCAATCAGTAGTTTTTTCATGTTTTTCATTCGGTTTTTAAGGCTCGCAAAGGCGCCAAGCCGCCAAGATTTTTTTGATAATTTTTTAAAGATAGAGGAATTTTTAAGTGTTTCAAGAAAACTAGCACGACTTAGTATAACGTCCAAGCGTACTCATGAACTTTAAACTTTGAACTCATAAACTCCCCTCAAAACCCATTCACAATAAACCCGCCATCCACGCCAAGACATTGCCCCGTAATGTAGCTGGCGGCGGGCAGGCTTAGGAACAGCGCGGCGGCGGCCACTTCCTCGGGCTGGCCTAGCCGCTGCATGGGTGTGCGGGCCAGGATGCCTTTGAGTTTTTCGGCGTCGGCCAGGACGCTTTCGATCAGCGGCGTTTCGATGTACCAGGGCGCGATGGCGTTGACCCGGATACCGTCCATCGCCCACTCTACGGCCAGGTTGCGGGTAAGTTGAGTAAGGGCGGCCTTGGTCATGCCGTAGATTGAGCCACTGCTGATGTGCGTTAGCGCCGAAACAGAACTCATGTTGACGATGCAACCCCGGCTGGCTTTGAGCAGCGGATAGGCCGAGCGGCTCAACTCGAACACCGACCGCAAATTGACCTGCATGATGCGGTCGTACTCGTCGTCGTCGTAGGCCATCGTCGCCTTGCGAATATTCATGCCCGCGTTGTTGACCAGCACATCCAGGCTACCCCAGGTTTGCTGCACGTGTTCGATTATTTTTCCAGCCACCTTTGGCTCGGCCATGTCGAAGGCTTTTCCAATGATGGAAAGCCCGCTTTTAGTTGCTTCGGCGGCCATTTTCTCAATGTCTCCTTCCCCACGGGCCAGCACCATCACTTCGGCACCCGCCTCGGCCATCAGCAGGGCGCAAGCTTCCCCGATGCCCTTGGTACCGCCGGTAATGAGTATTTTCTTTCCTTCGAGATTCCAATTTTTCATTTACTTTGTCTAAAAAATAGAGCAGATGCAATTATTTAAGTTTTTGATGATCAGATAGTTGGATTAATTGAGTCCAATATCCAGCGTCTAATGTCCAACATCCATCTTCAAACAATTTCCCTAAACCTAAAATTTATTCCGTTAACAAAGGGAGAAAACTACTCTTTTTTTGCTTTAATATACAAACTGCTTTTGAAAAAGATACGAACGTCAGTCTTCAAAATAAATAACCTTGTCGGAATCATGAAAATTACCAAACCCTTTTCCTTCATTCTTTTAAGCGTAGTCGCGCTGGGCTTTCTGGCTGCCTCCTACCAAAACACCAACCCCAGCCGCATGGGTGGAGCCGCGCTGGATACTTTATACAAAGACCTGACCGAGGCGCAGAAACGCTCCCCTAAGTACGCCGTGGCCGGGCTGACGGTAGCCGAAGGTTTGGAAGCCGAGCTGTTCGCGGCCGAGCCGACCTTGACCAATCCCACCAACATCGATGTGGACCACCGGGGCCGCGTGTGGGTCTGCGAAGCCTACAACTACCGCCCCGCCATCACGGGTAACCCGACCCACAGCGAGGGCGACCGCATCGTGATTCTGGAAGATACCGACGGCGATGGCAAGTCCGACAAGAGCAAGGTATTTTACCAGGGGCCGGAAGTGAACGCGCCGCTGGGTATTTTGGTGATGGGTAATAAAGTACTCGTGTCGCAAAGCCCCTACGTGTGGCTGCTGACCGACACCGACGGCGACGACAAGGCCGACAAGAAGGAAATTATTTTCGAGGGAATCGAAGGAGAACAGCACGATCACGGGATGCACGCCTTCGTCTTCGGGCCGGATGGCAAGCTCTATTTCAACTTCGGTAACGCGGGCGGACAACTGCTGGACGGAAAGGGCAAGCCCGTCGTCGGTAAGGACGGGAAGCCTTTAGATTTCAAGAGAAACCAGGAAGGCATGGTCTTCCGCTGCGATCCTTATTTCACCTATGCCGAGATTCTGGGGAATAATTTTCGGAACAAT
>JBBSKK010000426.1:0-3862 GCA_038256395.1 Cytophagales bacterium
CTTGCGAGAACTTCCGTAACATAGTCCGTAGTGACGTTGAGTGCTGCCGCAATTTTATCCACTTCAAGCCCAATCCGGCTCATCCCAATGATTGCCTCGATTAGTGTTCCTGCCTTTCCTTCCGCAATTCCTTCCGCTCTCTCCTCAGCCATTTTTTTCAAATAAATTTTTTCATCGATCATTTTGGTGTAATTATCGCTGGCTACGTCGTGCAGGTATCTGAGGTAGCGTTGGTATTCGCGCGCTTCTTGGTCATTCAGATACATTTCAACCAGCCGCTCGCTGGCTTCCTTCAAGCCCTTGGCGGAGAACTCCTTTCTTATTTCGGAATTCTTGAAAAAGTAAATCCACTCGTCCAACTTATCTTTTACCCGGTCGTCGAACTGATCGACCTTGATGATCCAGTATTCGGGAAAAATTTCGTGAACGACTGCCCTGTTATAGAGTTCGATCTGCTGGTCGGCTAAGGCCAGAACGTCGTTTTGGTTAATTCCCCGGAAAATATTGGTGCCGTGATAAACGTAGTCCTCGCCTTGGCCTAGATCAAAGTAAGCTATCGTGATCGAGATGACTTTTCGCACGTCGGCGTACGGATCGCCCTGGCTCATGTACTGGGCGATGACCTTGGAAGTGACGCACAGTATCCGGTGGAAGTAGTCGTACTGCTTGCTGTTCTGCACCTCGATGATGACCAGGTCCCCCTTTTCGTCCTGCACCAGGATGTCCACGCGGTTGTGTTTGTCGTTCACAGTCTCCTGGTTGCTTTCGCTTTCCAGAATCTGGACGATCTTGATTTCCTGGCCCAGCAACTCGGTCAGGAAACCTTCCAGGATGTCGAAATTGGCCTTTTGGCGAAGCAACTTCTTCATCGCCCAATCGAAACGCACCAGGTCTCTTGCCATGTTTTCGGGTGTTATTTTGCCTATAAAAGTACGGCTATTTTGTCAATGACCACAGAACCTCTTCGGAGTGAAATTTCACCTGATAAATTTTTCGCTATACTTACGCCCCCAAACCTTCAAAAAAATAACCATCATGGCATTCCAATTCAAGATTCAGCTCAGCGGTATCAGCAAACCGCCCGTGTGGCGCAAGGTTATAGTGACAGAAACGATCACCTTTGAACAATTCCACGAAACGATTCAGGTGGCTTTCGGCTGGCTGAACTACCACCTCTACCAGTTTTCGGAAAAAGGCTACGGCTCCCCGGAGGTCATCGGCGTTCCGAGCGACGAGGACGACTTCATGGGGTACAAAACCGTGGATTCCTCCAAGGTAAAACTGAATCAGGTGTTCAAAGCGGTTGGGCAAAAACTGCTTTACAACTACGACTTCGGCGACGACTGGGAACACCGAATCACGCTCGAGGCCATCACGGACGAAGCGGCGACCACGCCCCGGCTTCTCAAAGCCAAAGGCACCTGCCCGCCGGAAGACTGCGGCGGCCCCTGGGGCTACGAAAACCTGAAAGCGGTGCTGGACGGCCCGAATAATGCCGAAAAGAAAGAGTTGAAGAAATGGCTGGGAATGTCGCAGCGGGCGATATGGGATCCGAACGAGGTGGACGTCGATGACATCAATGAAGAACTTCGGAATTTGTGAATTCGGACCCATGAAACAGACTGCCCTTTTTGTCTCCGTTCTGGCACTCGTTGTCCTGCTGACGGCCTCCCGCCCGGTTCCATCCAATGTGGCCGACCCGGCAACCTATCTGACCGACATCAAGGCGGAACTGACTAAAGAATGGCCCAAGAATCGTTCAATTACGCTTTTATTTCACGGCCACAGCGTTCCGGCGGGCTATTTCAAAACGCCGATCGTCAATACCTTGGGCGCGTACCCAAATCAACTGCTCAAACGCCTGAAAGACCGCTATCCCTACGCGGTCATCAACGTGCTGGTGACGGCCATCGGGGGCGAAAATTCCGAGCAGGGTGCCGCCCGTTTCCAGGCTGATGTGCTGGCCCACAAACCCGACGTGCTGTTCATCGACTATGCCCTCAACGACCGCCGGATTGGGCTGGAAAAGGCGCGGCAATCCTGGCAGACGATGATTGAACAGGCACAGCAAGCGGGTATCAAAGTTATTCTGCTCACGCCCTCGCCCGATTTGAAAGTGGACATGAGCGACCCGGATAATGAGTTGAATCAACACGCCAACCAGATCCGGCAACTGGCCGATAAGTACCAAACGGGTTTGGTCGATACCTATAAGGCGTTCGACACCCGACGCCAGCAGGGCGATTCGCTGAGCCGCTACATGGCGCAGGGCAATCACCCCAACGAAGCCGGTCATGCGCTGATTGCCGACGAGTTGATACACTGGTTCGCACAAACGGCCCCGCAGACCCATTACCTACCAGGGCAAGTTTTTGGCGGCCTCGGAGGCCGATACCGGCGATTTTGCCCTGTACCAGGAAGCCAACGGCGATTTGTTCCACTTCGCCGTCCGCAAAACCGACCGACTCATGGTAAAGGCCAAAATGGCTGACGACTACCTTCAGCCCGCCACAGACTACGTTGCCTGCCCCGGCATCACGAAAAACACGGAGGCCCCGGCCATCCTGCTCCAGTCGGGAACCTACCACCTGCTGGGTTCGGGTTCCTCTGGCTGGAAGCCCAACGCAGCCCGCTATTTCACCAGTTCCAGTCTCGACGGCCCCTGGACCGACCACGGCAACCCCACCCACGGTATCAATCCGAACAACGGCCTGGACTCGACCAAGACCTTCGGCGGTCAATCGACTTATTTCACCAAAATCCAGGGCACGGAAAACCAGTACATTGCGATGTTCGACGACTGGAAGTCCGGCAATCCCATCGAGGGGAGGTACATCTGGCTGCCATTTCGGGTAAAGAATGACAGGGTTTCGATTGATTGGGTGGGTCGGTGGGATTTGGGATGGTTTGGGAGTCGCTAATTGCCAATGCTCCATTTTCACCTTTTCTTAACACTAGCTCACTATCTCTGGCTTTCAGTATATTTGTTTATCAAAAGCTATTTCTAATCATGGACATCAAAGAACTCATCACCATCGACGAGGACATCCAGGGCGGACAAACCGTTTTTAAGGGTACCCGCGTTCCCATTGAAAGCTTGTTTGACCACCTGGAAGCCGGGGTGACGCTCGATGAATTTCTGGAAGATTTCCCGAGCGTTACCAAGACCCAGGCAGTTGCCCTGTTGAATTGCGCCAATCGTTTGTTGAATACCAAGCATATAGAGCAATTGTATGCGGCTGTTGCTTGATGAAAATCTGCCCAAAAGGCTTAAACTCGATTTCCCGGAACATGAAGTTTTTACGGTGCACGACAAAGGATGGCATGGCGGTAAAATGGAGAACTGCTCAGACTCCTGACCAAAGAGGGGTTTGATGCGCTCCTGACCTTCGATAAAAACTTAAAGTACCAGCAAAATTTCTCCAAATACTCCGTTACCGTATTCGTCCTATCTGCCAGAATTAACCGCTACGAAGTTTTAACGTTTCTGTCTTCCCAAATCAGGGAATATTTGGAAGAGAAGTCAATGCCGGGCGGGGTGGTTATTATTCAGTAGGTTTGCGGGCGGTAACACATCCCGGAGAAATCCCGGCCGATAAGTTGGAAGTGATCGCTGTCTCAGCCACCGAATTCGTCGGGAATATGGAAGTACCTGCCAACCGACCTGCCGCTAGGGAGATGGATTTCCCGGCATAGAATTAGTAGAAAGGGCCTTTTTTGACTTTCTCTGACTATATCCACTATGGCCGACGTACATACCCCGGAACAGCCGGAACGCCGGATCGTGAATCTATAACATGTCGCGGGTGCGCAGCAAAGACACCAAACCCGAAATGCTGGTGCGCAAGTTTCTGTTTTCCCA
>JBBSKK010000427.1:0-3841 GCA_038256395.1 Cytophagales bacterium
GGGGATGACTAGATTTTCTTATAAGTGTAAGCGCAACGCTCCCGGCAAGGCGGACTCAAAACAAGCATATTGCGGCTCAGCGTGTAATGCCATTTTATTTCGGACGGAGCAGGAGGGGCTATAATACCGTTGATGCCAAAATTAATCGGATCGAACTTGAAGTAGATGACATCCGGCGCTTCCAGGCGGTACTCGCCCGAACTGGGAATGGGCCCCTGCGACTGACCGGGTTGCGGGCGATTTTCCAGGTAGGAACCATCGGCCCTAAATTCCAATACTTGCGTGGTGGCAGGTGTGACGGTCTGCGCGGGGCAACTGCCGTCGCCGGGGCTCTGGCAGAACTCGACTAACTGCCACTTGCCGAGTATTTCGGTTTCGGCGGGGGAAAGGTTCTTCTCGTTGCTGCATCCTGCCAAACATGCACAAATCAGCAGCCATCCTATTTTTTTCATTTTTTACCGTTCTTTTTTTACCAAGACCAGGTAAGGCCCGGAAAGGTTGGAACCTGGGAGGATTTCTTTTTGTCAAGAATAAAAAAACCAATGCCACTACTCCGAACCGAAGACCACCAGGCCCCTTTCTGGCTCCCCAACGGCCATTTTCAAACGTTATTTCCTGCGCTTCTAAGGAGGATAAAGAACGTCCGCTACACCCGCGAGCAAATCGTGACACCCGACGAAGACTTCCTGAACCTGGATTGGGCCCAAACCGAGCAGCCGGAGGCGAAGGGACTGGTCATCCTTTCGCACGGGCTGGAAGGCGACAGTCAGCGGCATTACATCCTGGGCATGGTGCGGGCGCTGACCGATTACGGCTATGACTGCCTGGCCTGGAACTACCGAAGCTGCGGCGGCGAAATGAACAAGCAGGTGCGTTTCTACCACAGCGGCGCGACGGACGATTTGGAAATAATCGTCCAACACGCCCTGAAAAAGAACTACCAGACCATCAACCTCATGGGATTTAGCCTGGGCGGCAACCTTACGCTGAAATATTTGGGGGAAAAGGGAAAGGAAATTTATCCCAAAATAAAAAATGCGGTTGTTTTCAGCGTGCCGATGGACTTGCTGGCGTGTAGCCGTGCCATCGAAAAGCCGGAAAACTGGCTGTATTTAAAACGATTTTTGGGTTCGCTGAAACCAAAAGTACACGCCAAGGCGAAAGTTTTTCCCGAAAAAATCAACGCCGGAGATTATTCAAAGGTCAAAACCTTCTACGATTTCGACCACATTTACACCGCCGCGCTGCACGGCTTTGACGGGGCGGAGGATTACTACAAGCAAAATAGTGCCAAGTTTTTTGTGGAAACGATCGCCATTCCCACGCTCATTGTCAATGCGTTGAACGATCCGCTCGTTCCGGCGGAGAGTCTGCCGCAGGCTATCATTGCCAACATGCCGAACGTGTGGCTGGAACTAACCGAGGCGGGTGGGCATTGCGGCTTTCGGGATGCGGACTACAAAGATGGCTGTTATTGGTCGGAAAGGCGGGCCTTGGAATTTTTGGCGGGGGAATAGCCCATCGTTTCGTAATTTTGCGCCTTCGTAGCAGTCATCCATAAAAAAGCGGCGACTCGTACCGCCCCCAAACCTCCCATGCTTACCCAAACTTTGAACCCCACCCACATTGTCATAGATTTCGACAGCACTTTCACGAAAGTGGAAGGACTGGACGAACTCGCCCAAATCGCCCTCGCCGGGCAAGACGATCGCGAAGCCCGCGTTCAGCAAATCCGCGACCTGACCGACCAGGGCATGAACGGCGAGATGCCGTTTGCCGAAGGACTGCGCCGCCGCATCGCGCTTTTGTCCGCCAACCGCACCCACATCGACCTGTTGATCGACTATCTGAGAACTAAGGTTTCAGAGTCCTTCCTGCGTAACAAGGCGTTTATAACCGACAATGCCGATCATATCTACGTCGTCAGCAGTGGTTTTAAAGAATTCATCGTCCCCATAGTGACGGAATTGGGCATTCGCGCCGACCACGTTTTTGCCAACGGGTTTATATTTGATGAAGGAGAAAATATTATCGGCGTGGACCAAAACAACGTTTTGGCCAGCGATGGCGGTAAGATAAAACTGCTGCGCACCCTTAACCTGGTCGGCGATGTGTACGTGATCGGCGACGGCTACACGGATTACGAACTCCGCGAGTCGGGCCTGGCGAATCGGTTTTACGCCTTTACGGAGAATGTCAACCGCCCGAAAGTCGTCGAGAAAGCCGACCATGTGTCGGGATCTTTGGATGAATTTTTGTACGATAACAAGTTGAGCCGTAGCCAGTCTTATCCCAAGAGCCGCATTAAAGTTTTGTTATTGGAAAATGTCCATCCGGCCGCGCTGAAAGCTTTCGAGGACGAAGGCTTTAACGTGGAGTTCGTGAAAGGGGCACTCGATGAGGATGAACTTTGTGAGCGAATCAAGGACGTCTCCATCATCGGCATCCGCTCCAAAACGCACTTGACTAAAAAAGTGCTGGAAAATGCCAACCGCCTAAGGGCCATCGGCGCTTTCTGCATCGGCACCAACCAAATCGACCTCGAAACGGCCACCGAACGCGGCGTGGCGGTATTCAACGCGCCTTACTCCAACACCCGCTCGGTGGTGGAACTGGCTATTGGTGAGATGATTATGCTGATCCGAAAAATTTTCCCCAAAAGCGTCTCGATGCACCGGGGCGATTGGGATAAATCGGCCAGCGGCAGTTACGAAATCAGGGGTAAGAAACTCGGTTTGGTGGGTTACGGCAACATCGGTTCCCAGCTATCAGTTGTAGCCGAAGCGTTGGGTATGGAAGTCTATTTCTATGATGTCGTAGATCGCCTCGCCATTGGCAATGCGCGGAGAGTTTACTCAATGGCAGAATTATTTGGTGTCGCCGACGTGGTCAGTCTGCATGTGGATGGTCGTAAGGAAAACACTAACATTATTGGCAAGGAGCAATTCGACCAGATGAAGGACGGCGTAATTTTCCTGAATCTCTCGCGCGGTCACGTGGTGGAAATCGACGCTTTGGCCGCCGCCATCAAGAGCGGAAAAATCGCCGGGGCCGCCGTGGACGTTTTTCCCAAAGAACCCAAGACCAACAATGAAGCCTTCGAAAGTGAACTCATTGGCCTGGACAACGTAATTCTGTCGCCCCACATCGGGGGCAGCACCGAGGAAGCCCAGGAAAACATCGGCTACTACGTCCCGAGCAAACTGCTGGAATACATTAATAACGGCAGCAGCTACGGCAGCTACAATTTCCCCGAGGTGCAGCTCCCCAAACTCGGCGACTCTCACCGCCTGCTGCACGTCCACGCCAATGTACCGGGCGTGCTGGCGAAGCTGAACAGTATTTTTGCCAAGCACGACATCAACATCACGGGCCAATACCTGAAAACCAACGAAACCATCGGCTACGTAATCGCTGACATTTCCAAAAAATACTCCGAAGAATTCATCCGCGAACTCAAAGCGGTCGAAGGGACGATTCGGTTTAGAATGTTGTATTAAAGAGAGGCACAAAGGCACAAAGTTCTAAAGGCACAAAGTTTGCTTGCGCCAGCCGCCGCGGGATCGGTACGCCGCAGCGGCCCCTCATTTTGTGCCTTTGCCCCTTTGTGCCTCAATAAAAACGTCGCCCCCATGCCCCAAACATTCTTCACCCCCGGCCCTGCCGCGCTTTACCCCACCTTCGAGAAGCACTTGAAAAGCTTCGTGGATCGGCAGTTGGGTTCTATTTCGCACCGTAGTCAGCAGTACCGTGATTTGCATAAATTCACGGTCGAGCAACTGCGGACTTTGCTTTCCGTGCCGGATACGCACCAGATTATGTTCCTTGGTTCGGCCTCGGA
>JBBSKK010000428.1:0-3840 GCA_038256395.1 Cytophagales bacterium
GCCGATAAGTACTTTGGTGGTGACGGGCTCGCGTAAAATAATAAAGGAAAGCACCAGCGTGACGACGATGCTGGCTTTGTCGATCGAAGCTACGTAAGACACCGGGCCTTCTTTCATGGCACGGTAGTAAAATACCCACGACACCGTGGTGCAAAGCCCCGAAAAAGCTAGTAGCCACAAATCGCGCGGGGCGGCCTTGCGTATTTCGGTAAAGGCGTTTTTGAACAAAAAAGCATTCACCGTAACAAAGGCGAAGACTACCGCCGTGCGCACGACCAGCGCCGAGTCGCTGCTCATGTCCTTCATGCCGAACTTGGCCACCACCGACGTCAGGCCCGCGAAGACCATCGAAATCAGGGCGTAAACGATCCATCTTTCCATAAAATTTTCTGAGCCGGTCAGGCTTTGTTGGATTGAAGATTTACCAAAATCTAATGCGATATTCAGCAATTTCGTAATCATTCATTCAGATAATAAAAAAGAGCATCCGGCTTGCTGCGGATGCTCTTTCTATCGTTACCGAAAAATCCTGGCTGCTACACCAGCGACTTCTCCCGGCTCCAAAAGCGGTGCTGACCCATAGCCTCAATGAACTTCTTGGGCAGGTCGTCATCGTCGGTATTCTTACTGACAATGACCCCGTCGCTGTCGGGTATTTTTTCGTCGGTGGCTTTCAAAAGTCCTGCGCCTTCGCCGCTGGCGGCAATGGGCTTGCAATGCATGAAAGCTTCGCGCACAAACCGCAGCGCGTCGGGTTCCTGTCGCAGTGCGTCGACACTCGACTGTCCGCCCGGCACGTACACGGCGTCGTACAGCACCGAAGCTTCGGTTTGCAAACTACCGTCGATTTTCATGGCTTCACCCGAATCGGTTTTCAACTTACCCAGGTGCGGGGCGATCAACTTGACCATCGCGCCTTCGGCCATGAGGGCGTCCTTCATGTCTTTCAAGTTGATGGCGTTCACGCCGTCGGCAGCCAGCACCGCCACCTGCCGGGTTTTGATGCCCTGCTTGCCGGGGTGGTTCTCGATGCTGAGCGCCGGGGAACTACCCACGTCGTCGCGGGCAGGTTTCGACTGGTACCGGGCCGGATCGGCGTCGGCGGGAACGCCCAGGTTGAGCTGCACGTCTTTGGAAGAAGGCAGATCGAGGCCAAGTCCCTGCGCCACCAGATTGGCCAGGGTCTGATCGACCTGCACCAACTGCACGAGCATCCGTTTGCGGATGTCTTCCATTTTCACCTTGCCAAGCTCGAAGCGCAGCGCCTTGACGATGTGCGTCTTCTCGGTATCCGACTGGCTGTTCCAGAAAAGTTTGGCCTGGTTGTAATGATCCATGAAGCTTTCACTGCGTTCGCGGATTTTTTGGCCGTCCACCCGCTCGGCGTAGCTCGTGAAGCCACCCATGTCTTGCCCAGCCTGGAAGGGACAACCGCCCGCGATTTTATTGGGACTATAGCTGGTTTGGCCTTTATTGATTTCTTGCCGCATGTGGCCATCACGCTGGTTGTTGTGGACGGGGGCCACCGAACGGTTGATGGGAATTTCGTGAAAATTCGGTCCACCGAGACGCTTTAGTTGGGTGTCGGTGTAGGAAAACAACCGTCCCTGTAGCAGCGGGTCGTTGGTGAAATCCAGGCCGGGAACCAGATGGCCGAGGTGGAAAGCCACCTGCTCGGTTTCGGCGAAGTAGTTGTCGGGGTTGCGGTTGAGCGTCATCTTGCCGATGGGTACCACGGGAACCAACTCCTCGGGAATCAGCTTGGTGGCGTCCAGCAGGTCGAAGTCAAACTTGTGCTCGTCCTCTTCTTCCACGACTTGCACGCCTAATTCCCACTCGGCGAAGTCGCCATTTTCTATGCAATCCCAAAGGTCGCGGCGATGAAAATCGGGGTCGCGGCCCGAAATGAGCTGGGCCTCGTCCCACACCACCGAATGCACGCCCAACAGGGGTTTCCAGTGAAATTTCACAAACCGCGCCTTGCCTTCTTTATTGATAAAGCGGAAGGTATGGACCCCGAAACCCTCCATCATGCGGAGACTGCGCGGGATGGCGCGGTCGGACATGACCCACATAATCATGTGCATCGACTCGGGTGTGACGGAGATGAAGTCCCAAAAGGTGTCGTGGGCCGAAGCCGCCTGGGGGATTTCGTTGTTGGGTTCGGGCTTGACGGCGTGGATGAAGTCGGGAAATTTGATGGCGTCCTGGATGAAAAATACGGGCATATTGTTGCCCACCAAATCGAAGACGCCCTCCTCGGTGTAGAATTTCACGGCAAATCCCCGCACGTCACGGGCTAAGTCGGTGGATCCCCGCGACCCGGCTCCCGTGGAGAAGCGGCTGAACACCGGCGTTTTGGTTCCGGGCTGTAAAAAATGGGCCCTGGTCAAATCGGCGTTGGAATCGTAGGCTTCAAAAATCCCGTGGGCCGCCGTTCCACGGGCGTGGACGACCCGCTCGGGAATGCGCTCGTGGTCGAAGTGGGTAATTTTTTCGCGCAGGATGAAGTCTTCCAGCAGCGTGGGGCCGCGCGATCCGGCTTTCAGGGAATTCTGGTCGTCGCTCACGCGCAGGCCCTGGTTGGTCGTCAGGTACTGGCCGGTGCTGTCCTCACGGTTTTTGTCCAACTCTTTCAGTTTCTCATTCATGTTCTTTTTGGTTTGGGTTTTTTGGTAAAAACTTTTGCCTAAAAAATATCATTCCTGAAAGAATTGATCGCCTTCCCATGCATATAACGCCCTGACTTACCTCACCCAACCTTCCGGTTGCCGCCCGGTGCGGTACAGGCTTTCTTTACAAGGCTCGCAAGTGGTCCAATAAGGATAAACCGTCGGCGCGAAGGGCTGCACCGGAGCGAGGAAGCGGCTGAGGTACACGATTTTCTCCCTCCGCCCCGATACCTGGAAGTACCCCAACAGCGGTGGCCCGCCGGAAACGACGTTGTGCAGATTCCCAACGTGCGTTGCCGGAGGAATGTCGAACACGCTGCCGACGTTAGTGGTCAGGTTTTGGATGGAGCGCCAATACTGGTACGATTCCCGACTCAACGATTGCTGGCCGATTTTGAGGTAGTAAGGCGAAACGTCATCGTAGGGTACCTCCGCAATCGGGACGCCGCTCAGCCGCCGACCGTCCACGAAGCGGTCGGTGGCCAGGATGATTTGGCCCGCGCTGCGGCTGATGTTCCAGCAGTCGGTGCAGAAGCGTTTCCAGTAATTGACGCCACTATTGTTGAAAATGACGCAGAATTCCGGCTTGTCGTAGTGAATCCAGTCCCACTGGTAGTAGTTCTCCTCGCCGCCGGGGTCGTTCAGGTCGAGGTAAGCCTGAAACTCACCGCTGATGCTGGTACCCGTCGAAAAAATCCGCCGGAACGACGAATAGACCGTGTCGATGGGCGGCACGGGCCGCAGCAATTCGGGGTCGGAGCGGTAGGTTTGGCCCTCGTAATTTACCGTCAGGAAATATTTCCGCCCCACCTGTCCGCGAAACCCGACGGGCGAATCGAAATTACCTAGGCCATCATCGACAAAATCAGTGCGCTCGCCCTGATTGTCAATAACCCAGACTTTCGCGCCCTTCACCCGTTCTTCGTACACGCTTTCGGTGCTGTTGTAGCCCGCCGAGAGCGTCAGGGCGAAGCGGTGCGGGCCGGGAGCATCGGTCAAAGTACCCTCGAAAACCAGGTACTTCTCGCCACCCACAAGCTTCGGGTCGTAAGGATCGACGCAGGAGACGAGGAGTAGCAAGAAGGCAAAGCAAAGTTTTTTCACTTGAATCTAAAATTATAACTCACCGAAGGAATCACCGCCCCCAGCACCGACAGCTTGTACGACC
>JBBSKK010000429.1:0-3837 GCA_038256395.1 Cytophagales bacterium
GTCCACGTGATCCGCTGCTTCGAGGACGAGAACGTCGTTCACGTCGAAGGGCGCGTCGATCCGGTTTTTGATAAAGAGATCATCGATATCGAGTTGCAGCTCAAAGACCTTGAATCGGTCAATAAGAAGATTCAGAAAGTTGAAAAAGCCGTCCGTACCGGCGACGCCAAGGCGAAAGCCGAGCTGCAAATCCTGCAAGATTACAAGGTAGCCCTGGAAGCGGGCCGCAGCGCCCGGACACTTCCGTATTCCAGGGAAGAACGCGAAAGCGCCATCGGTGACCTGCAGTTGCTGACTGTGAAGCCCGTGCTTTACGTGGCCAATGTCAATGAGGAGTCGATGCTTACGGGCAACGAATATTCCGAAAAACTGCGCGAAGCCGTCAAAGATGAAAACGCCGAAGTAGTGGTGCTATGCGCCGCCATCGAGTCCCAAATTTCGGAGATAGAAGACCCCGAGGAGCACGAAATGTTCCTGGCGGAATACGGTCTGAAAGAAGCTGGGTTGGATCGGCTGATTCAGGCATCGTATTCACTACTGGATCTGATTACCTATTTCACCGCTGGGGTGAAGGAGGTACGAGCCTGGACCATCCGGCGCGGCTGGAAGGCCCCGCAGGCAGCGGGCGTCATCCACTCCGACTTCGAGAAGGGCTTCATCCGGGCCGAGGTCATCAAAATCCCCGACTACCAGCAGTACAAAACCGAAGCGGGGGTAAAGGAAGTGGGCAAAATGGCCGTAGAGGGCAAAGAGTACATCGTGCAGGACGGCGACGTGATGCACTTCCGATTTAACGTTTAACGCCGCCGATTCCACTCCACCCTCTGGTAGCCGACGAGCTTGTCGGCGCGGGCGGCGGGAGGGCGATTGTACACTAATATGTCGTAATCGTTTTCGGTGGCGGCAAAATTCCCTTCTATCAGCTCTTCCTCCGCCCGCTCTGACGGCCCCAGCACCACGGTGTAGTCGTAGTTGACCACGCCCTGTTTGATGAGAATCACCGCCTGGTACGCCTGCAAGTCGGCGTTGTAGCTCATGCGGTTGAGGTCGTCGCGCATCCAAAGGTGAAAGCTGCCGTTCACGTACAGCTTGGCATCGGGGACTTCGGGCATTCGTAGCGTGAACACCACGGGCGTGTAGTCGGCCTCGTCGCTGCCCATTCCCGACTCGCGCTGGTCCACGATGTACTGGCCGTTGAGGTCGTCCATTTGGATGTAGGCTCCGTAAGCGCGGGGCTTGTCGGGCGACAGAATCAGGCGGGTAAATTCACTAAGCCGTTCCAATTCGTACACGCCGTAGCCCCGCGCCGACAGCGTACGGCTGTCGAAGTAGCGGAACTCGTTGCCGCCGGGAAAAGTATTTTCCAAACTAAAAAACTGGTACTCCAAAACCGAATCGAAAGGCCGCACATTGGTGGGCTTGAAGCCGGTCTTGGCCTTGTCCCAGCGGAAATTCTGCCGTATGAAAACCTGCAAGCCCGTCTGCGGTGAAACGACCTGGAAGCCCTTGTAGTCCAGGCTGAAATCGATCTGCTGGTCGGTCCGCTGCTCGCGGATGCCCTGTGAAAACCGCGCCTGCGCCGCAATGCGCACTTTGTTCTCGTACACCATAAACCGCCGCGTCAACATCACCCGCCGCTGCCGCTCGGAGTACACCACCAGCACGTAATTTCCCGACACTTTCAGGCGTGAAATCTGAAATCGATAGTGATAATAAGGTACTTTGGTGCTAAAAGACTGCTTAAATTCGGTGATGGGGTAGTCGTTGTACTCGTAGGTGAATTCGATGTCGTTCAGCACCGACTTGTTCCAGTCGGCGTTGCAATGAATCAGCTTGGCACGGAAGCCGCGGTAATCGGCGGTCATGTCATCGAATTCCAGCATCAGCGGCCGTTCGCCGTCCAGGGGAATCACCGCCGGGCCAATCAGCCGCCGTGGGTCGTCGGAGCTATCGGTGGCGGGGTAAAGGAGTACCGTTTTTATGTTTTCATTATAAATAAAATCTTCTAGCCGGACGTCTTCCACTCGCACTTGCGCGAAGGTTTTTGGCAAAGTAGAAAGGAGCAGTAATAGTATTGGAAAGCATGAACGGCGCATAAGCAAAGGGAAAAGAAGCATTTTGGCTATTTTCAAAAACAAACGAAAAGCGGGCCAAGATCGCCTAATCATCTGGCTTTTTGTCGGGATTGCGGGGATAAATTCTTATTTTTGGAAATAACGAACCAATGAACGCCATGACCGCTCAGCCCCAGAAGAAGTGCTCGCCCGAGGAATATCTCGAATTGGAACGCGCTGCTGAGTACAAGAGTGAATATTATCAAGGCGAAATCTTCGCGATGGCTGGTGCTGGGCGAAACCACAATGGGATAAATGAAAATCTTTCCGTGCGAATCGGGTATTATCTTCTGAACAAGAAATGCCGCACGTATTCGCGCGATCTTCGGATTCACATTCCTGCCAACGGACTCTATACGTATCCAGATTTAGTAGTTGTTTGTGGAAAGCAGGAGTACTTGGATGAGCAGGCCGATACGTTACTTAACCCCAAGGTTATCGTAGAGGTGCTGTCGAAAAGTACGATTGGTTACGACCGGGGCGAAAAATATCAGCTCTATCGCAGCATCCCCTCTTTGGAAGAGTACGTTTTGATCGACTCCCAACGCATAGCGGCAGAAGTTAATCGAAAAAATGAACAGGGTTTCTGGTCATTGATGTCGGAGGCTTACGATCTTGAAGACAGCATCGAACTAGCCAGTATCGGTCTGAAAATTTCACTACGAGACATTTACAGCCAGATTGAAAATCTAGGCAGTATAGAATAGGATTGGAATTTCCTTTCGCAACCTAAATCCATGATTATGACCGCTCAACCCCAAAAGAAGTATTCACCTCAGGAATACCTTGAACTCGAACGCACTGCCGAGTATAAAAGCGAATATTATCAGGGCGAAATATTCGCGATGGCCGGAGCCAGCCGCAACCATAATCGGATAGCGGGCACTTTATATGTGAAGATTGGTTCCTACCTAGAAGGCAAACCCTGCAACTTCTATCCTAGCGACATGAGAGTGCATATTCCTGCCAACGGGCTTTACACTTACCCAGATTTAACGGTAGTTTGTGGAAAAGAAGAGTATATAGATGGAGAATTCGATACGCTGCTCAATCCGACAATAATCATCGAAGTACTTTCAGAAAGTACCGCAGACTACGATCAAGGCAGCAAATTCGGGCTTTACCGCAGCATTCCAACGCTGGAAGAGTACGTGGTAATCGACTCGCGCAGCATCAAGGCGATAGTTTGGAGAAAAGAACACGGCACCTGGCTGCTGGCCACCGAAACCAAAGACCTCGAAAGCAGCCTCGAACTAGCCAGCATCGGCCTCACTCTCCCTTTACGCGTCATTTACAATCAAACGGAAAATTTGGGAATCTGAACTTTCTTCCTCGTTCCGAAGGCTAAAGCCATCGGCAATTGATTTTCAGTTGTTCTAAAATCCTTACTTTGTGCCTTTGGAACTTTGCCCGCCACGGGGCGCCCCGCTTTGTGCCTTTGCCTCACCCCTCCAGCTCCTCCGCTTCCAGCATCGCCACTTCCCAGGCCTTGGTCGCGTCGGCAATTTTCTGGCGGGTGTGGGCGTATTTTTCATTGAGTTCGTCCAATGATTCTTTCTCGGCGTAGTTAGCTGGGTCAGCTAGTTGGGCTTCCAGTTTTTTCTTCTGCGCTTCCAGATCGGTGATGGTCGCTTCCAGTTCCTCGACCTGCTTTTGGGCTTGTTTCAGGGCCCACTGATTATTGGGCTTAGGTGCTGACTCTTTTTTCTGACCGTTGGAAGCA
>JBBSKK010000430.1:0-3818 GCA_038256395.1 Cytophagales bacterium
AAGCCATGCCTGCCAGCGACCTGATGTTGCGGTTTCTGGAAGTGCGCAAGAGCCTGGCCCTGGTCGTGGACGAATTCGGTGGCACCTCAGGGCTGGTGAGCGTGGAGGACGTGGTAGAGCAAATTTTCGGTGAAATTCAGGACGAGTACGACTCCACCGAAGACTGGACCGAACGAAAAATAGATGAGAATACCTTCATCCTCAGCGCCCGCCACGAGGTGGAGTACCTGAACGAAAAATACGGCTGGCACTTCCCCGAGGGAGACTACGACACGCTGGCCGGACTACTGATTCACGTCCACGGCGACCTTCCCAAGGTCAACGAAGTCATTCATTTTTCGCCCTATACCTTCAAAGTCATCTCGATGCAGGACACTCGCATCGAGCTGGTGCGGCTGACGGTGGGAACACCAGAAGAGGAAAAAAAGGAAGGACGTAAGAAATAGAAGGCGTTTTTTTATCAAAACTCCTTCTCCCCAAACTCATTCCCCGGCAGTTTGGTGCGTTTGCTCAACTGCCGCAAGGCGTAGCTAATGTTAATGAGAAAAATGTCTTTTTCCTGAATATAATTGGTCGTCGTGAAGAAATCGCGGCCCCGCGTCGTGATGCGCTGCTCGTTGGTGGGCAGGAAACCCAGGCCGATGTTTTGCCACTGCGCCAGAATTGTCAGGCGATTTTCCAGGAAAGTTTTCTTCAAAGAAAGGTTGGGAATCAGAAAACGCGAGTCCTCGCCCTGCGCCGTGATGCGTCGCGAAAGGTAATTGACGTTGGCTTGCAGCGAGGTCGTCGGGTTGAGTTGCACAGTAGTATTGGCATTTATGGAATGCACCCAGGCCGCGCGGTCGAAGACTACGACGTTATCAAATAGCTGCCCTGCCTGCGCGTAGCGATAGATGGTGCCACCCAGGTAAAACTTCCAAATTTTGGTCAGTTTCAAATCCGCCGCCACTTCCACGCCCGTACGCTGCGCCAGACCGGCATTGGTGAAGATGCGGTTCAATATCGTGTCAGCATAGACGCTGTTCACGCGGTTGATGACATCTTGGATACCTTGATAGTAAGCCGTAGCCAGCAACGTGCTGTTACCGATGGCTTTGCTGACGCCTACCTCGGCCAGGTTGACAAACTCGGGCCTCAACGCCGGGTCGCCTTGTTCCAGGGTTTCGGAGTGTTCGCGTTCGGGAAGAGGGTTGAGGGCAAAGTTGTTGTTTCGCTGTACACGGCGGCTGAACCCCGCCCGCCACGACAGGCCTTCCTGCGATTTATACAAGAGATTAAAAGAAGGAAACAGATTGTTGAGCGTCAGGTCAAACGTTTGATTGCTGGCATTGTTGACTAAGTCCCGCACGGCGTATTCGTAACGCAATCCAAACGTATAATCCAATTTTGGCCTGGAGGCGGAAAACTGCGTATAAATGCTGTGTATTTTATTGGTGATAACGATCAGGCCCGAGAACTCGGGAATAGGTAATAATGGTAAACCATTGCCGTACTGCTCGCTGTATTCGTAATCGCCCCGGTCTTCCTGGTAGCGGTACTGGTAGCCCGCTTCCAGCTTGCCGCCCCAGAGCGGCAGACTGCCATCCACGTTGGCCCGGAAGTTCTGGATCGGTCGGTCGGTGGTCGTGAGGGTGTACTGCAGCGTGTCGCGGAAATCCGTACGATTAAGGTTGCGGTTTTTGGTAAAGCCGCCGATTTTATCATACTCATACAGCACGCCCGCACCCAGCGTGGCTTTGTTGTCGTAGGTGTGGGTATAGTCGAGATTGGAGGTATAGAACTCACCCTGCTTGCGCACTAGGTTGCTATTGAAGTAGTTAGACCGGCCAATGACCTGGCCCGTTTGTAAATCCGTGGTGGTATTGTTATAAAAGATATCCGCCAGCCGATCCTCCGTACGGCGGCTTTGGTACAATCCCAGGTTCCAGACATTGGCTTTATTAGGCGCAAAGGCCACGGCCAGCCGGTTGGTGAAGGTGTAGCGGTCGAAACTACGCTCACCCGCCGAGGGAAAGCGTGTGCTGCGGTTACCGATCGTGGTACGCACATCGCCGACGCGCCGCCCGGCGATGTCGTTGCGGATGTAGGCCGAACTGAGCGTGAAATCCCAAAGCTTCGAGCGGTAGTTGAGCGTGGCGTCCAGCGCGTGGCGTTGCGGCTTTTCGGCGTTGCCGAAATCGCCCGCGCTCGGCAAACCCAGCAGTCCGTTGGCCACCGCCGACCAACCCGTGTCGGCCCCGGCGCGGGTGACGATGGCGATGATTCCCGCCTTACCGTCGGGGTCGTAGCGGGCGTTGGGCGTGGTAATGACCTCGATGGACTCGATGGTGTTGGCGGGCAGTTGGTTCAGCAAAGTGCCGAGATTGGCCTGCACGGGCTTGCCGTTGAGCAATACCAGAAAGCCGTTGGCCCCGCGCAAACTCACGTCGCCTTCGGCGTCGATGGTCAGGCCGGGCAGGTTCCGCAGCACGTCGGTGGCCGTGCCTCCCGCCGCCGACTGGAACTGCGCGGCTCGGTAGGTCTGGCGGTCGGCTTTCATCACTACCTCGGCCCGCTGTCCGGTCACGCGAACCTCCTCCAATAGCCTGGAATCTGCTCCGATGACGAGTGTACCCAGGTCATTACTTCTCCCGCGTTCGACGTTGGTTTCGGCCGTAGCAGACTGATAGCCCACAAAAAATGTTTTGACGCGATACCGTCCGGGTTTGGGATTGGGTATTTGGAAACGGCCCGTCGTATCGGTGATAGCGCCGCTGACGGCCACGGAATCGTTGACGGCGTACAGCGCCACGCTAACGAATGCCATGGGTTGCTGCGTGGTTCTGTCAAGAACTTGCCCGGTGATTTGGGCGTGGCAATAGCAGCTAACAAACACCAGCAGAAAGCAGATACTTTTTGTCAAATTTAAGATTCTGCTTCGCTGGGTTTTTAACTCTGGATTGCACTTCATTGGGCTAGCTGGAAATAGGAGAGAAATACTTTAAAGCGCAAAAGTATTGGCTTCCCCTCTGCAAATCGTGGTATATATGAAAAAAGTACGGTATCAATTGCTACCTGAGCGGAACAATTGAGGGGTAGTTCCAACGATCTTTTTAAAGTACTTGGCAAAGTGAGAAGCATCCGCGAATTCCAGCAAAAAAGCGATTTCCGAAACAGTAGCACTCGTGTAAAGCAGTAATCGCTTCGACTCGGCGATGACAGATTCGGACACGATTTGAGTAGCAGTTTTATCCAGCGAACGCTGGCATGCCGCATTTAGGTTCTGGGGAGAAGTGTTTAAAAGTGCGGCATAATAACTCACCGATTTCTTTAATCCGTTGTCGTTTTCGACCAGCTCCAAAAACGACTGATGGACACCCTGAACTTCCAACCGAGGAGAAGTTGTGGCCGATAGCCGAACCTGGATTGTCTTGGCCAGTAAAGCTTTCAGCAAACCTTCCTGTACCGGCAAGCAGTTTTCATTCTGGTCGGCACTTTCTTCCACGAGTAATTGAAGGATGGCTCTTATCTTAGGATAATCGCTTATTCGGGATGCTGATTGTCGACTTATTTTGGCAAAAAGTGATTTCAACTCATAGTCGATGCTGTTGTCAAAAAAAGCCTTCTTAATCAGTATAACATAGCCTTCAGGCTCACTTTCAATTTGCCAGGAGTGGACTTGTTCCTGGCGCACAACATGCAGCAACGGAGTTTCTAGGGCGTATTCCACCGAGTCGATCGTGTGGGTTCCCGTTCCCTCCGACAGATAAATAAGTTCAAGATAGCTCCCATGCTTGTGCGGCGTCGTTTTTCTGACGTGCTTACGGAAAGGTGCAACC
>JBBSKK010000431.1:0-3816 GCA_038256395.1 Cytophagales bacterium
GACCAGGTCTTGATGACTGACTTGCGGGCGGCGTCGTTCATCGCGTGGATTTTGTTCTCCAAACGATACTCGATGTAAGGGCCTTTTTTTAATGAACGTGACATATCGCTTGCTTACTTTTTACGTCTGCTAATAATCATTTTAGAAGATTGTTTCTTCCTGTTTCTCGTCTTCAAGCCCTTGGCAAACTGACCATTGCGTGAGCGAGGCTGACCGCCCGAGGCGCGTCCTTCGCCACCGCCCATTGGGTGGTCGACCGGGTTCATAGCCACACCACGAACGCGGGGACGACGTCCCAACCAGCGGCTGCGTCCGGCTTTACCGAGCGTAACGTTCATGTGAGTGGAGTTACCGATGGTTCCGACGGTAGCGAGGCAGGTCGAAAGAATCATCCGCATTTCGCTCGAGGGCAACCGCAGTACGGCGTACTTGCCTTCCCGCGCTACCAACTGAGCGTAAGTTCCAGCCGAGCGGGCGATTTGACCGCCTTTGCCGGGCGTAAGCTCGACGTTGTGAACGATGGTACCGATGGGCATAGCGCCAAGCGGCATGGTATTGCCCACTTCGGGAGCGATACCGCTGGTACCGGAAACAATATGCTGACCGACGTTCAGGCCGTTGGGGGCCAGGATGTAGCGCTTTTCGCCGTCGCCGTACTGCACCAAAGCGATGCGGGACGAGCGATTGGGGTCATATTCTACCGTCATCACTTCGGCGGGCTCGTCGAAACGGTTGCGCTTGAAGTCGATGACGCGGTAGCGACGCTTGTGTCCGCCGCCGATGTAACGCGCCGTGCGGCGTCCCTGACTGTTTCGGCCACCCGTCCGCTTGATGGGTTCGAGCAGGCTTTTCTCCGGCTTGGAAGCCGTGATTTCGGTGAAGGCCGGGGCGACCCGGGTGCGTTGGCCGGGCGTCGTTGGTTTTAGTTTTTTAACTGCCATTGTAGTATGGTCTCAGTGTTATTGGTCTATCTTATGCAGAGTGGAAGTGTGATATTTTACACTTCTGCGTAGAGGTCGATGATTTCGCCTTCGGCTACGGTGACGATGGCTTTTTTGTAGGTCGAGGTTTTGCCCGTTACCTGCTTGCCACCCGAAACGCGCGTTTTGGATTTACCGATGCTGCGCATGGTGTTCACCTTTTCCACTTTCACATCGAACATTTTCTCGACCGCATCTTTGATCTCGAATTTGTTCGCCGTTTTCTCCACCTCGAAGGCGTATTTCCGCAAAGCTCCCTGCGCGGTCACTTTTTCGGTTATGATCGGACGCTTAAGTACACTCATCTTATTGGTATCTATTCAAAATGTTATCCAGAACAATCAGGGCGGGTTCGCTGATCAGCAGACGGTCGGCGTGCAGCAATTCGTAGGTGTTGACCTGCGAGGCCGTCGTGATTTTGGTCTTGGGAATATTGCGACCCGACAGGTACACGTTGTGATCCGCTTCGCCCAGAATCAGGAGTGTTTTCTTGCCCGTTAGCGAGTGCGCGTCGAGAAAGTTCAAGTAATCCTTAGTCTTGGGGGCGTCGAAGGTGAAGTTCTCCAAAACCATCACCGCGTTGGCTTGTGCCTTGGCGGCCAGCGCCGACTTGCGGGCCAGGACTTTCGTCTTTTTGTTGATCTTGAAGCCATAGTCGCGGGGACGGGGGCCGAAGATGCGGCCACCACCGACCATGATCGGCGAGCGACGGCTACCGGCACGAGCACCGCCCGTACCTTTCTGACGCTTCAGCTTGCGGGTGGAGTAATTCACCTCACCGCGCTCCTTGGCCTTGTGCGTTCCCTGGCGCTGATTGGCCAGGTACTGCTTCACGTCCAGATAAACTACGTGTTCGTTGGGTTGAATTCCGAAGATTTCTTCCGACAGCGTTACCTTCTTGCCGGTGTCTTCGCCCTTTACATTTAATATTGACAGTTCCATCGGTATTATTTCTCAATGATTACGAATGATTCCTTGGCACCGGGAACCGAGCCACTAATGACCAGCAGGTTCTGCTCGGGAATGATTTTCAACACACGCAGGTTTTGGATCGTCACGCGGTTGCCGCCCATGCGGCCACCCATGCGCATTCCTTTGAAAACCCTCGACGGGAACGAACAGGCACCGATTGAGCCGGGGTGACGGGCGCGATTGTGCTGTCCGTGGGTTTGTCCACCCACACCAGCGAAACCGTGGCGCTTCACGACACCCTGGAAGCCGCGGCCTTTGACTTTACCAACTACGTCCACAAAATCGCCTTCGGCGAAAACGTCTTCGATGGTCAGCGTCTTGCCCAATTCGAATTCGCGAGCGAAGTATTTGAACTCGACCACTTTGCGTTTGGGCGTAGTACCCGCTGCCTTGAAGTGACCCAGCATTGGCTTGGTAGTGTTCTTCTCTTTCTTCTCGCCGTAAGCGAGCTGAATGGCTTTGTAGCCATCTTTCTCCGGAGTCCTGAGTTGCGTCACTACGCAAGGACCCGCCTGAATCACCGTACATGCCAGAGCCTGCCCGTCAGCATCGTACAAACTGGTCATTCCGATCTTTTTTCCTATTAAACCAGACATCTTTTATTGTTTTAAAATAGCAGGGATTGAACCTTTTTTTGAAACGGACTGCAAAGTTAGCAAAAGCTTTTTAACATCCTACCCGCTCCCTCATATATTTTTCTGATTTTCAACAAAAAAGGTCAGATGTGTATGACATCTGACCTCAATCACCGTGGGAAGTACCCGTCAATGTTTGACCAGGCTCCTTTCCGTTGGGAAGAACTCAGATGCGGTTTCCAAAGCGTGGACCTTCACCCGACCAATATGTGGTAATCATTCGTCAGGAGGCTCAGCCTCCCGACGCACTCTATCTATTATACCTTAATCTCAACATCGACCCCGCTGGGCAGTTCGAGCTTCATCAAAGCATCGACCGTCTTGGCGCTGGACGAGAAAATATCCACCAAACGCTTGTAGGTGCAAAGCTGAAATTGCTCCCGGCTTTTCTTGTTCACGTGCGGCGAGCGCAGTACGGTGAACTTCTCGATCTTGGTGGGCAAAGGAATGGGGCCGCTAATTACCGCGCCCGTCGCCTTTACTGCCTTGACAATCTTCTCCGCCGAAGCATCGACCAGCATGTGGTCGAAAGATTTCAGCTTGATGCGAATTTTCTGATTCATTCTGATGATTTGTAAGCTGGTTCATTATATAAGTGTCCGTTCCCGACGAACGCCCACTAACGAAAGAACCATTTGCTTCGCTGGTGGGGAATTCTGAAAACCGGGTGGTTAGCAGTCGTTGACATCTACCCTACCGAAAATCGAGTCGCAAAATTAGACTATTTTTTTGGTTTAGCAATAGTCAGGATGTTTTTTCTTGGGAGAAAATTGCGGGAGGATAAATTAGAGGGTTGAGAAGATGTCCGCCATGAAAACAACCAACAAAATCTATACCTAAATACTTATCTTTTTTTCTAAAAAGCATTTTCAAACCAACCCACTTTCCTTAAAATACTCCAATACGTGCATTTTCAGAAGCGATTCCTGGGCCAGGATTTCGCCGTGCGGCAGCGGTTGCACCAGATCCCAGTGCGGCCAGCCGTCGGCGTCCTGGCCGCGAAACTCGTAATAGCCCGACAGGCTTAGCACCCGGCAAATGCCAATGTGCATGAGGTCTTGTTTCTGCTCTTTGGTGAAGTTAACGGCCCCTTTGCCGAGTTCCTGGACGCCGATCAGGAATAGTACGCCGTTGAGGTCGCCGGGTTGCTTGCCGATGACTTCGCGGAGTTTTTCCAAGAGGTTTTTCCATTGGGTGTCGAGTGGGGTCATGAGTGGGGGAGCAAGTGA
>JBBSKK010000432.1:0-3813 GCA_038256395.1 Cytophagales bacterium
GATATTCTGGCGGGCGAAGGCGCCGATATTAACGGAGGTGTGTGGCGCTACCATCCGACGAAGGAGAAATTCGAAGTCGTGGCCCACGGGTTCAGCAATCCCTGGGGCATCGACTTCGACGCCAAGGGGCAAATGTTCATCACGGCCTGCGTAATTCCGCATCTGTGGTTCGTCATTCCGGGCGGCATTTACCACCGACAGGGCGGGCAGCATTTCAACCCTTACGTATATGAGGACATCAAGACCATCGCCGACCACAGTCACCGCTCGGCGCACGGCGGGGCCAGGATCTACCAGTCGGATGCTTTTCCCGCCGCCGAGCGGGGCAAGATATTCATGGCCAATATCCACGAACACGCCGTGCTGTCCGACATTTTGGAACCCAAAGGCTCGGGCTTCGTCGGCCACCACGGCGACGATTTCATGCTGGCCAACAACGCCCAATGGGTCGGATTCAGCCTGGAAGTCGGGCCGGAGGGCGGGCTGTACGCGCTGGACTGGCACGACGCCGACATCTGCGGCTCCGACGTTTTGAACAAGGAAACGGGGCGAATCTTCCGAATTATGCCCAAAGTATCACAAGCCAAAAACTGGCCCGATCGCTACGCAGATTTGGGTAAGCTGACCGACGCACAACTCGTGGCCCTCCAAACCAGTCCCAGCGAGTGGCACGCCCGCCGGGCGCGAGTGATTTTGCAAGGCCGGGCGGCGAAGGGAAAACTAGCCGCTTCGACGCAGGGCGCAATGCGAAAAATGTTCCAAAACTACGACCAACCCGACTTCCGGCTGCGGGCCATGTGGGCTCTGCACGTGACGGATGGCTTTTCCAAGAACGATTTGGTCAATGCCTTGGCCGACCCGGACGCCCACGTACGCGCCTGGGCAATTCAGCTTTTGTGCCAGGACCAACCACCTACTTCGGAGGTTGTGTTGCAGTTTGTCAAAATGGCCCAAAACGATCCTTCGCCCGTCGTGCGGCTGTACCTCGCTTCCGCCCTGCCCCGACTCGATCAACCCTCTCGCTGGCGCATTGCCGAGCAACTCGTGCGGCACGACGAGGACGCCGACGATCACAACCTGCCCAAGATGATTTGGTACGGTCTGGAACCGATGGTGGCCCAAAACGCCACCCGCGCCTTAAACCTCGCCGTGGAAAGCCGGATTCCTTTGGTTACTGAGTTCATCGCCCGGCGTTTGGTGGATGCTGAGGCCACCGAGAAAATAGTTTCTACGATTGGTAATTTCCCCGAAAACCCAGCCCTGCTGGCGGGAATGCGCGACGCCCTCGAAGGCCGTTACGACGTAGTTGCCCCTAAAAACTGGCCGGAGGTTTACGCTAAATTAATGAAAGGCGACGACGCCACGGCCATCGTCGCCCGCGACATTGCGCAGCATTTTGGCGATACCGAAGCGGCCAAAAATCAGTTGGCGACTTTGAAAAATGCCAAGGCACTCGCCGCCGAACGACTCGCCGCCCTGCAAGCCCTGAGCCTACGTCAAAGGCCGGAACTTGTGAACCAACTGCCTGCTCTGCTCAACGAACCCGCCCTGCGGCAGGCGGCCATCCGCGCCGTGGCCAGTTACGACGCCGAACCACTCGGCAAGCAACTACTGGAACGTTATCCCGCTCTGAATTCCGCAGAAAAAGCCGAAGCCATCCAAACCCTGGCCTCACGCCCCAAGTACGGCTGGCTGCTGACGCAAGCCATTGCTAAACAAGCTATTCCTAAAAAGGACATCCCAGCTTACGTAGCCCGGCAGTTGCGCCGCGTCGTGGGCAGTGGCTTTGTGGAAGTGTGGGGGCCGATCGACCATGTGGCTTTTGACGAGAAAGCTTACGCCAAATACCGCAACCTACTAACCGACAAATCCCTTGTAGCCGCTGATGCCAGCAGGGGCAAACTCATTTTTAAAAACACTTGCGGCCCCTGTCACAAGCTTTACGGCGAAGGCGGCAACATCGGCCCCGACCTCACGGGTTCCAACCGCAGCAACGTGGACTATCTGCTGGGCAACATCCTCGACCCCAGCGGCGAAATCCAGGACGATTACAAAATGGTGGTCGTCACGACCCGTGACGGGCGCACCTTCGTCGGCAACGTCGCCAAAGAAACCGACCGCCAACTCACCCTTCGCGTAGTGGGGCAGGATGCGGTGGTACTCAACAAATCGGACGTACAGTCCCGGGAGGTGACGCCCGTTTCGATGATGCCGACGGGCCTTTTGGAGCCGCTGTCGGACAAGGAGGTTTTGGATTTAGTGGGGTATTTGCGTTCTAGGGAGGCGGAGAAATAACGTTTATTCATCATTCACCAGACCTATTGCTTTTCAAACTATGAAGCAAAAATTCTTTATCCTCGCCCTGCTGGTATTCGCAGCAAGACAACTCTCCGCCCAGGAAATCCTGATGGTCGCCGATGAATTCCCGGCAATGGAAGTGTTGGCCAAATCTCTCAAAGAACAGGAAGGACTCACTTCCAAAATCATCGCCCAGACCGATTTGCCCGACGACTTGTCGGCCTTCCAGGCGGTGGTGGTGTACATTCACAAAGAACTCAACGTGGGGCCGGAGGAGGCTTTCATCCGTTACGCCAAGGACGGAGGCAAGCTCATTGTGCTGCACCATTCCATTAGTTCCGGGAAGCGGAAAAATAAGGACTGGTTTTCCTTCCTGGGTTTGGAATTACCCAAAGCAGATGAGGCCGCGCCCGCCTATAAATACATCGACGACATGAATATGAACATCGTGAATCTGGCACCCAAGCACTTCATTACCACGCACAAAGTGGATTATGCAAAAAAAATCAAATACCAGCCGGAAGGGGCTTCAAAAGCCAAAAATCTTCCCGGATTCAATTTCCCAAAAACCGAAGTCTATCTCAACCACCACCTGTTGACTCCGCGCACCATTTTGCTTGGTTTTAAATTCACCGACCCATCTGGATCAGAATGGATGCAGGATCGGTCGGCCTGGTGCATGAAGGCAGGAAAAGGCTGGGTGTTTTACAGTCAGGCGGGGCATTATGCCGAGGATTTTGCAGATCCAACTTATGCGCGAATTCTGGCCAACGCGGTGATTTACAAATCTTAGATCCTGGCAAGAAGGTAAGGCGCGACGATTCCTCAATTCTATGATGCTGAAGGGACTTTTGGAGTCGCTATCGGACAAGGAGGTTTTAGTTTTGGTGGGGTAATTGCGCACAAGGGAGGCGGGGAAGTAAAGGCTGTTTAGGTTCATATCACGATCAATGAAACATTTAGAATTTTTTGCATTCCTAATCGTCGCTCTTGTTATGGGTGGTTGCTCCGCAACAAAACCCATTTTGAGACTAGGCCTGGTAGCTGATCCACAGTATGCTGACCAGCCTACGGCAGGGAAACGGTACTACCGGGAGTCGGTGAATAAATTGACGCAGGCAGTCGCTACCTTCAATTTTTACAAGGTGGATTTTGTGCAAAATCTGGGTGACATAATCGACCGGGAATGGAAAAGCTACGACTCGATTCTGCCAGTGTATAAGAAGCTAAATCCCGGCATAGAGAATTACCACGCCCTGGGAAACCACGACTATTCAATCGACTCGGCCCACATGCCCCAATCCTTGAAACGTCTGAAAATGCCTGACTACTACTACTCTTACGTTCGGAAAGGATACCGTTTCATAGTTTTGGATGCTACCGACTACGCCTATTTTTCCAACCCGCTTCACCGCTATCCTGCTGAGGATATCGATGAGCACTACCAAAGTACCCGCGATCAATCCAACCATAAGGAATGGAACAGCGCCATGGGTCCTGCTCAAATGGCCTGGC
>JBBSKK010000433.1:0-3811 GCA_038256395.1 Cytophagales bacterium
ACAGACAAAGAACTGGTCGGCAATGTCGTCGCTTACGCAGGTGTTGTCGATTAGTATCATGGTGGTTTGAGTGCAGCATGGTGGTTAAGTACCTAAGTTCCAAAGTGCCTAAGTACGCCACAGGGCGCCCCGCTAAGTTTTTTTTAGTTGGTTAAGTAGGCAGTCTCAAGTATCTGTTTTATCTCAGGTACTCAGGTACTCAGGTACTCAGGTACTCAGGTACTTCCTTACCTCTTCGGAATCTTCAACGTCTCGCCCAACTTCACGTTGGAGTCCGCCATGTTGTTGAGCGTTTGGATTTCCTGCATGGACACGCCGTAGTTTTTGGAAATGCGGAAAAGCGTTTCTCCCGACACTACTTTGTGCATGATGTAGTCGCCGCTCGTAGTGGCGGGAGCCGTTCGGCTGGTGGCGGCGGTCGGGTTTACGACCAGCTTTTGACCTACAGCCAGTTTGTCGTTGGTAGTAAGGCCGTTCCAGGCCAGCAGGTCGTTTATTTCTACACTATATAATTTGGAAATACTGAAATACGTCTGTCCGGGTTCCACCGAGTGGTACTTGGGATTAGCGCTGGCGGAAGTGATGGGACGAGAGTAGGTCGCACTTGGGCGATTGGTCGTGGTACTGGGGTTATTTGTCGGCGTCGAAGTACTCGGATTATTTCGAGGAGTTGTCGGACGAGCGGTGCTGGTCCGGGCGGGTTCGGAGTCGAAAGTCGGCGTTTTGTCCGTGTCTCCCTGCTGTTCAATGATGACAATTCGGTCATTGTTGCTGCTTGAAGTGCGGGTAGGCGTCGTAGTTGCGGGTGCGTTTGGTTTGGTGTAAATCGCCTCGTCGCGCGGTGTTTCCTCGGTCACGTCCGGCGTGGATACGTCCGGCGTGGATACGTCCGGCGTGGACACGTCCGGCTTGCTATCAGTTTGATTGGTTGGGTCGGCCAGTTTGGGCTTGTATTTCCTTCTTTCGCTGGCATTTTTCGGAATGTCCTTAGTCGAGCCGACGAGTTCCGGCTGGGTATAGGGCTGGTCGGTAGGGGCCGTAATACTGGGCGAAGTGCCTCCTGGCGCAGTATTGCCCGAAGGGGGCAGGCTAATAATTTCGACGGGCTTATTGGCGGGACGCCGCTTCATTAGCCACATCACGCGACCCATCTGCAGGCGCTGGTTACGGTTGCTGATGCGGTTGTATTTAAGCAATCGACTTGCTCTTACGCCGTAAATCTGGGAAATGCTGCGGATGGTTTCGCCCTCGCGGACAGTGTGAAAGGGTACCATCGCCTTCTTATTTTTCTTGGCCAAATAATAGACATCACCCGGAATGAGAGGGTCACGACTGCCCAGGTCGTTGTATTTCAGGAAGCTCGGTGTCCTGACTTTGGCGGCTTTGGCCAGGTCAGAAGCCTTGTCGCCGGGCCGGGCCTGAATGCCGGGTAAGCTGTTGATTTCATAAAAAACCGGGTCGTTACGGCCTTTGAGTTGAACACTCGCTTTGCGCAGAATCGGGAAACCTATGTCGTCGTCGGAGAAATTGGCGGGGGAGGCATCCCGCGTGATCATCAGCAGGTCGCGGACATTGTTGATCTGGTCGGAAGCCACGGGTAGAGCCACGATGTACTCGCGATCGGCGGGGATTTGATCCGCGTCTGTCCACAGGTTGTAGCGACGTATCTCCAATGGATCTAAACTCAACTCTCTGGCAATAGAACTGAACGAACGCCCCCGGCCTTTGCGGTATTCCAGCAGCACAACGGTGTTGGCAGTGCGGTAGCGCTCCATGCCCGCTTCCAGCGCGATTTTATGAGCGAAAAAGCGTAGCACGTACTGATCCGTCTTGCCGTCGAGCGTGATTTCCTTGGCGTAGGCCCAGTTTTTGGGGATAATTTCCTTGACACCGCCAACGCCCAGGTAGTAGGAATACAAGGCCGAGACCCAGTTGTTGTACTGCTCATTGCTGCGTTTCAGGTAGCGGGCGGCGGCGCGGGTCGAGGCCGTAATGCTCTTGCGCTCGTCCACCTGATTGTTCACCAAAAGACCCAGTTCCTGAGCGGTTTCCCGCTTGAATTGCCAGAAACCCACCGCGTCGGAAGTGGACACGGCGTCGGGCGTGAGGGAACTCTCCTGCACGGCCAGGTACTTGAAATCGAGCGGCACTTCCTCCTCGATCAGGACGCCTTCCAGGATGGGAAAATACAGAATGGCACGGTCCATTTTGGCTTCCCAGAACCGCTTGTTGGACATGAGGCTGCGGATATCGGCCTCGATGGCCCGCTTGGCGCGGTTGTCGAACTTAATGTTGATGCCGCCGAACATGACGTTGTCGGGCACGTCAGGAATGTCCTGCGCCTGGGCGGAAAAGCCCAGCGCAAACGCACCAAGTACCGCAAGGACTTGGAGGAAAGGGTTAATGTTTTTGTAATTCATGGGGGTTAGAGTAAAGTGCAAATTCTTAGAGAACCTGGGCAATCATAATTCCGTCCCGTAACGGGAGCAGGAGGCATTTGACCCGTGGATCGTGGCTGACATATTCATTAAAGGCCAATATGGCCGGAGTTTCCTTATCGGGCTTGTGCGCCAGTGGGTCGGCGACCTTGCCGCTCCAAAGCACGTTGTCGGCCAGGATAAGTCCGCCGGGTGTTATTTTTTCAAAAATCAAATCGTAGTAAGCGCGGTAATTGACCTTATCGGCGTCGATGAAAACCAGGTCAAAGGTTTCGTCGAGCGTCGGAATGATGTCGAGTGCCGCTCCGATACGAAAGTCGATGCGGGAAGCGAATTCCGATTTTGCAAAAATACTTCTGGTAAAATTTTCCAACTCCTCGTTACGGTCGAGGGTGATGAGCAAGCCGTCGTCGGTCAAGCCTTCGCAAAGGCAGAGGGCGGAGTAGCCCGTGTAGGTGCCGATTTCAAGAATACGGCGGGGGCGAATCAGGCGGGAAAACAGCGCCAGCAATCGCCCCTGCGCGTGGCCCGATAGCATCCGGGGCCGCATGATTTTGGCGTGAGTCTCACGGCTAACGTGCCGCAGCAGGTCGCTCTCGGGTTCGGTATGCGCTTCGGCGTAGGCCTCGATTTCCGGGGGTAGGAATTCCATGCGGGGCAGCAGCGGCAGAAATTTAGTAGGGAGCTGTCACTTCAAATATACCAAAGAACGCTGGCATTGCCGAATTCTTGTGAAAAAAGCCGGGTAGGAGTCAGGTTATTCAAGCAAATTTTGCAGGTACTTACCATAGCCGCTCTTGACCAGCGGCGCGGCGATTTCGCCGAGTTGCTCTGCCGTGATGAAGCCCATGCGGTAGGCGACTTCCTCGATGCAGCCGATTTTCAAGCCCTGCCGCTCCTCGATCACCTGCACGAATTGCCCGGCCTGCATCAGCGACTGGAAAGTACCCGTATCCAGCCAGGCCGTTCCACGGTCCAGTACGCCAACTTTCAGTTGGCCCCGGTTCAGGTACTCGCGGTTGACGTCCGTGATTTCCAATTCTCCGCGTGGCGAAGGCTCGATGTTCCTGGCAATCTCCACGACCTGATTATCGTAGAAATAAAGTCCTGGAATGGCAAAATTAGACTTTGGCTTTTCGGGTTTTTCCTCAATGGAAATAGCTTTGAGGTTTTGGTCGAATTCCACCACGCCGTAGCGCTCGGGGTCCTGCACCTGGTAGGCGTACACCACGCCGCCGTTGGGGTCGTTGTTGGACTGCAAAAGACGGGTAAATCCTGAGCCGTAGAAAATATTATCGCCCAAAATCAACGCCACCTTGTCGTCGCCGATGAAGTCGGCCCCGATGATGAACGCCTGCGCCAGCCCGTCGGGG
>JBBSKK010000434.1:0-3807 GCA_038256395.1 Cytophagales bacterium
CATCCACCCGATCGGCGGCAGCGAAGACGAATTCTCTTTCGTTCTCCGAATTTGGCCCCAAAAACGGGACTCCCTGCATAAACTCAGGCACACCGAGGTGCAGCATATCGAGAAGCGTCGGGGCAAAATCGACGAAACTCACCAATCGGTCGGTGATTCTGCCGGGTTTTAGGCCGAATTCTTTTTGGTACTTCTCCGGTGCCACCACGATTAGTGGAACCTGCAAGCCCGAATCGTAAAGCGCCCGCTTCCCCCGGGGCATACCGATGCCGTGGTCCGAAAAGAAGAAGATGATCGTGTCATCGGTCAAGTGATCTTCTTCCAGTTGGTCAATTATTTCCTGAATCTGCAAATCCACGATCTTGACGTTGTCGTAATACCGCGCCCACATCCGGCGGATTTGGGGCGAGTCAAGGAAATAAGAGGGAAGCTTTATGGCTTCGGGGTCGGTACGTTCGATGCGGGGAAGGTATTTCTCGAAGCGGGCGTTGTAGGCACTGTCCGTGCCAAAAATCCGGGATTGGTGGGTGGCCATGAAATTGAAGACCGCGAAAAAAGGCTGTTCCGGCTTCCGGTTGCGCCAGTGGGCCGTTTTGTTGGACTCATCCCAGAAATCGACGGCCTCGAAGTTGTAGTCCTCCTTGTCGTTGTTGCTGCAATAGTAGCCCGTCTCCCGCAGGCAGGTCGGTAGTGCTTTGACCAGGTCGGGCAGTTTGGTTTCTGAGCGCAGGTGCTGCGTACCCAGCGTGGTGGCATGCACCCCGGTGATCAGGGCCGACCGCGCGGGCGAACACACGGCCGCCGTCGCGTAGGCGTTGGTGTAGCGGACGCCCTTTTGAGCCAGGCGGTCGATGTTGGGTGTAGCGGCCAGCGAATCCCCGTAGGCACTCAGCATAGGCGTAAGATCTTCGATGGTGAGCCACAGAATGTTGGGGCGGGGGGCATTTTTTTCTTTCGAATTACACGAATAAAGGAATGCCGAAAAGGCGATTCCGAGGGCGACCAGCAGAGTTCGTTTCATTGGTTGGGGGTTTGTTGAATTAGGGAAATGGCTGCTTTCCCCGTCGTTAAATATTTCAAATGAAACGAAAAAAAAGATTATATAGAAGCCAACGGATCGAAACGACGTCAACCCGTCGGCTTCCCGGTTTTTATTCACAGCAGAATCAATACCCCGGATTCTGCGTTAGCTCCGCGTTCAGCAGTCGTTCGCTGGCCGGGATGGGCCACAGGTACTGCCTGGCGGCGTCGAATTGGTAGCCCGCGATTTTCCGGGCAAAACCCGCCTTGATGATGTGGTCATGAAAAACAAGTCCGTCCCTGTCGATAATTGGCAGCAAGGTATTGGTGAAGGGCCACTGCTTGCGGTCTTGCTTAGTAGGTTCGTTCAGGCCGGGTATGTCCATGTTCAGCGCCTTGTCGGCCAATTTCCATCGGATCAGATCCATGTACCGTAAGCCTTCCAGCACTAACTCCACCCGACGCTCCCGACGCAGTATGCCACGAAGTGTGGTCTGGTCATTGGCCAGGGCTTCGTAAAAAAGGTACTGTAAGGCATCGCCAAAGAAATTCCTGCCATCGGCGACGGTAGCGGTGTACAAATCCTGCAAAAAACGCTTACTGCCCGTTCCCCAGGCGGCGTCTTTGGACACGCCCAGCCAGCCTTTTTTCTGCAAAAAATACAGGAACACGATCTGTCCCAGCAGTTTTTTGGCGAAGCGCGCTACCTCGATCTGACTTTTGTTCAGCTCCGATTTTAGCTCCTCGTTTTTTTTAAAATTCTCTACTAGCTTGTCAAACAGCAACTTATACTGTTCAAAAAACTCGTCGGTCACGGCCTCAATGCTGAACGCCGCTTCGAGTTCGGCCAGGGTGGGGTTATTGAATACGTTTTGTAGCAACGGCAGCAATTGCTTCTTGGCGGTGTGCGACTTCTCGTGTTCCCCCACCAGGAACGAGTACCGCTTGGCGGGCGTCAGGTCTTTTTCCTGCTTGATTTTGCCACTTTGTACCTCGGTGCGGTATTCCAGCTTTACGAACGAAAAGCGCCAGTCCGCCCCGCCGTCCGATTTGGCGTAAAAAGCCACGAGGGCGTAGCTTTTCTTAAAATTGTCTAGGTGAGAAATGACAAAATTCCGCAGCGTAGTGCGGGCCTTATCCAGTTTGCTCTGGTCGGCCACTTCTACCAATAGCACGTCCAGGGCTTCGTTTTCGGGATCCACGTACTTGCCAATGCGTTTGTACTGCACGATATGCTCCCGAAACGACTCCTTGATGAGATTGCCCCGGTAGGTGTTGTGCTTCGTTTCTACGTCGTTCAGCAGGTTTTTGACAAAGAGCGTGAAACGGCTTTCGTCAAAAGCATGGTCAAAGGTATTCTCGATTAAACGGACGGCTTCCGGGGAATTCATGCGGGAGGGTTATTTCAAAAGGTAGCCCGACAGAATCACTTCCCGTTTCTGATAGGCAGGATTAGTGTCAGTTTCGGCGGACGAAGTGCGGCGGATATTTTTTTGCAAAATGTAAAGTACCTTCATCGGGTCGAGCATTCCCTGCTCGTGAACCGACTTGTCGATGGCTTTCTTGACGACCTGCGCGGTTTTCTTGGCCACACGGCCCTCGGCTAACTGCTGCCGAACGGCATCCAGAAAAGCCTCATCCGACTCGGTGAATTTCCGGTAGGTTCGGAAAGTCTTGTCTTTCAGAATCCTTTCCAGGAAGGCGGCGTTGGAGCGCCCCCCGCCGCCGGGCTTGGTGGGTTCCTGCCCCGGCGTGGCGTCCAGTTCGAAGCGGGCTTTGTTGACGCTCAGCAATTCAAAGTAATTGAACGGTACCCCAGCGCGTGGCGTGGCGGGAACGCATTCGAGCAATTCGACAGCCTCAAAAAAGTTAATTTCTTCGGACTTGCCCCGGCGGTTGTGGTAAAACTTTTTGAGCTTACCCAGCCGGAAAAACGTCACCAAACTATTCTCCGAAGCGTCGTCCTTCGTCATCCCGGAGCGGGCCTTCTTAGGCAGTTTCTTAATTTTCTCGAACTGCGCCGGATCGTGATCGCGGAGCGTTCGCAGCATTTCCAGATATTTAAGTTCCGACACGCCTTCCTCCTCCTCTCCCGTGTAGGCTTTTTTGCTGTTGAGGGTATTAAAAAGTTCCTGCGTACCAATTTCTTCGCCGTCGGTGAGGTACCTGGCGTCCTCACCCATAATGTAGTGGAACATCTGCAATTTATTGGTGATGTTCTGCTCGAGGCCCAGATGCGCGTCGGATTGTGAGGTCGGAAAAAAATTGAAAATAAAGACGTCGCTAAAGCGGGAGCCTAAGCGGTTGACCCGGCCCACGCGTTGCAGGACGCGGGTGGGATTCCAAGGCAAGTCGTAGTTGATGAGGATGTTGGCGCGGTGGAGGTTGATGCCCTCGGCCAGCACGTCTGTCGTAATCAGCAATCGGATGTCGTTTACCTGCTCAGCACTTTTCTGGTTCGGGTCGAAGTTGTCACGGATAATTTCCCGCGCCAGGGTATTTTTAGTCCGTCGCTTCAAATCCTCGTGCCGTCCACCCTGACTAGAATAGAACATCACCTGTTGGGGAAACTCCGCCAACAGCCGCTCGTACAGGTAATCGCCCGTCTCTCGCGACTCGGTGAAGATAACCAGTTTCTGCTTGTTGAGTACCCTATTGTGTTTCAGTTCATCCACGAACTTGTCCAGCTTGGGGTCGTCGTAAAGTCCTTTCCACAGCCGCTGCACCGCTTTCAGCAGGTCGAGGTCGTGGGTTAAATCGGGCAGAAAATTTTCCGTAAAATCCTCG
>JBBSKK010000435.1:0-3798 GCA_038256395.1 Cytophagales bacterium
GATTAATCATCAATCCTCAAAACCAACCCCTTCAAATAACTCCCCTCAGGATGAAAAGCATTAACCGGATGATCCGGGCCCTGCGATAATTGGTGCAGAATCCGCGCTTTGCGGCCCACTTCCATGCAGGCGGCCACCACGGTATTGTAAAATAATTCCCGATCCACCACCTGCGAACAGGAAAAAGTGAAGAGTAGCCCGCCCGGCTTCACCTTTTTGATTCCTTCGATATTCAGCCGCTTGTAGCCCTGCACCGCCCGGTGCCGCGCCGACATGCTTTTGGCAAAAGCCGGCGGGTCGAGAACCACGATGTCGTAGGTTTCGTCCTGCAACTTGAAAAAGGCCATCACGTCTTCGGCCACAGAATGGTGGCGTTCGGAATGCTCGTTGAGGGCAACATTTTCGTCGGCCAAGGCAATGGCTCGACCCGAGGCGTCGAGTGAAATGACCGATTCCGCCCCGGCGTCGAGGGCGTACACCGAAAAGCCACCGGAGTAGCTGAATGCGTTCAGAACCGATTTTCCTGGCGCATAGTGCGCCAACAGTTGACGGTTCTCGCGTTGATCCAGGTAGAAGCCCGTTTTTTGGCCCTTGATCCAGTCTACTAGAAAAGCGTTGCCGTTTTCCGTGATTCGGTGGGGTGTTTCGGCTTCGCCAAAGAGGTAGTCGTCGGCAAATTCGGAGGCGTACTTACCGGGCAGCGTTTGGCGACTTTTGTTGTAAACGGCCTTCAATTCAGCGCCCATCACTTTCTGCAAAGCCTCAGTAACATCATCTAAACAGCGGTGCATGCCGATAGTGTGGGCCTGCACCACCGCGACGCCGTTGTAGACGTCCACGATCAAACCCGGAAGCCCGTCACCCTCGCCGTGTACGAGGCGATAGCTATCGGTATTTGCCAGGCGCAAATCTTGTCGCATTGCGTAGGCATTACCCAAGCGGCTTGTCCAGAAATCGACGTCGATTTCTTCTTCCTCATAGGTCAGAATTCGAACCATGATGCTACCGTCGTGGTAGTGGCCCCGCGCCAGAAACTCCATGTTGCGGTTAAGGACATCCACGAGGTCGCCGTCCTGCGGGTCGCCGTCCTGTCGGGAAATGGCCCCGGAAAATACCCACGGGTGACGCCGCTCTACCGCTTGTTCGCGACCTTTTTGCAGGTAAAGTTTGGCGGAAATCTTATTCGCTGTAGTTGACAAGGTTCAGTACGTTTTTTTGATTAAATGGCATTTATCGGGTTCGGAATGCGTATCATTGCCACAATTTTACGCAATTTTTAACCCTAATAACATTTAAACATGGATTACAATCGCCGTTTGTTTCTGAAAGCCGCCGGATTCGCCTCGTTGGGGGCCGTAGCCTACCCACTCATTTCCTGCAATAGTGGAGGAGAAAATACCTCCGACAGCGATAGTACCGCCCTGGCGGGTACCACTTCCGGCACTAAAATAGACAACTTTGGCATTCAGCTTTACAGCGTTCGTGACATCATCGGGGCCGATCCCAAGGGCGTCATCAAGCATCTAGCCGACTTGGGCTACACGGAAATGGAAAGCTACCAGGGCGATCAGGGGGTTTTCTGGGGGATGTCGCCGAAAGAGTTCAAAGACTACGTGGACGGACTGGGCATGAAATTCGTCAGTACTCACGCCGACACCACCAAAGATCTCGAAAAACTTGCCAACGACTGCGCCGAGGCCGGCCTGTCTTACGTGCTGCAACCCCACATCGGCGCTCAGCCTTCCATCGACGAGTGGAAAAAACGCGCCGAGGAATTCAACCAGCGCGGCGAAATCTGCAACAAGGCGGGCGTGAAGTTTGGTTACCACAATCACTCCTACTCATTCGAACCCATCGAAGGCCAGATTCCCCAGGAGATTCTACTCGACAACACCGACCCCTCTAAGGTCGTGTACGAACTCGACATGGCCTGGATCACCGCCGCCAACAAAGACATCGAGTCGCACCTCCGAAAATACGCCGGACGCTACGACCTCTGCCATGTCAAAGACCTCGTCCGCGAACCCGAGCTGCACCAGACCGACCTCGGTAAGGGTGTAATCGACTACCCCAAAGCCCTGAAAGTGGCCCAGGAAACGGGCATGAAGCACTACATCGTCGAGCAGGAAGAATACCCCGAATCGGTGATGGCAAGTATGGCGCACGATGCGGAGTATATGAAGGAGTTAACTATTTAGTGATGAGTGATGAGTGATGAGTGCTTTTGATATGGAAGAGAAAGGTGTTGTTCGTAAAAAGTCATTTGATTTCGCAGTGCGTGTGGTGAAACTATGTCAATTTGTTAGTAAAAACCACCATGAATTCGTACTTACTAGACAATTGCTGAAATCCGGAACTTCGATTGGGGCGAATGTCAGAGAAGCCAATAATGCAGAATCTGGGGCTGACTTTATCCATAAATTTGGAATAGCCCAGAAGGAGTGCGATGAAACTCTCTATTGGCTGGAACTGATGAAGGTGACTGGCTATCTAATAGAAAATGAGTACGAATCTATGGCTAAAGATTGTAACGAGTTGATGAAAATCATCAGAAGCATAATCCTGACAAGGAAAGCAAATTTGAAAAACGACAAGCTGAAAAAAAGCTAACTTTCATCACTGGTGCGCCAGCCCGGTCATCACTCATCACTCATCACTCATCATTTCCTTCCGGGCGAACTCTAAAAAGCCGCTGCAACCACGTCTGTTGGTCGGCGGCTTCTTTGGTTTTATCGCTTTCGCTGAATTTAAAATCGGCCAGCGGGCGCAGGTCGGGCTGTCCGGCGTTGACCCAGCAGGTGTACCAGAGGTCGCCGACCATTTGCACGGACTTTTTCATTTGCCTTTCTACTTGTCCGTCTAATGCTAGGTTGTATTTGGCTGTGAATTCGTCGGAGTAAGTGCGGACTAGTACCTTGTTCCTTTCTACGTAAGTGAATTTGCGATCGGCCTTGAAATCTCTGCTGAGTTCTTTCTCAAATATTAATACCGAGTCGCAGGCGGCGTGGGCTTGCGCTACCGCTCCCCAAATGGCCTTGGCGGGGCTGTCGATGTAGTTGGCGGTGCCAATCCAAAGTTCGTAATCCTCAGCGTATTTTTCGGGAATTCTCGATTCCCAGAAGGCGTGGATGCCTTCCTGTCCGGTCAATTGGCCGTTATAGTTGCGCGTCGTATGCAAGGGGACATTCGCGTCGGCGATGTAATGACCCAAATCCGCCGAGATGCGCAAAATTTTGCCTGGATTTTTCTCCCTCAGGGCTTCGGTAAGTTGGAAAACCGCCGTTTGCACGTACCACGGCACAATGCCGTGTTTCCGCAGACTGTCTTCGCCGATTTTTTCTTTTGCCTGATTCCAGTAGAGTGGGAGGGAGGTCAGTGCACTATCGCCGTACACGTCCAGGTCGATAAAATGCCGCTCCGCCTCGCCCACCACGGCATAGCGGCGACGGTCGGGATTGACCGCGTTTTCGGTGATAAAATCGATGTTTTTTTTGTAAAAAAATTGCATTTCCGGCGGCAAACGGTACACCGCCAAGCGGTTGATACGTTTGTGCGCCCAGAAGCCCCAGGTGGGTTGCAAAGCCGAAATCAAACCGGCTACCACCCCAATCAGGGTCAAGATGACCATTCTATTTAACAGATTTTTTACCATTTACACAGCGATTCCCACTTTGAATTGTCTGGCATAAAAAACACTATTTTTGCTGCATGAAAAAAAGTTATGCTACTTTACAGGCAAATGTCAGCCATGACGATTTAATTGCTACTGTTCGGAAAGATTTCGACACCATAAAAGAC
>JBBSKK010000436.1:0-3791 GCA_038256395.1 Cytophagales bacterium
ACGGTCAACGGGCAAGCAGGGCGCCATATAGCGGCTAAGGGTCAGCGAATTAATCAATACAGCCTGTGTAGGGTGAAAAAATATTAGTAGCTTCATGAAGCGTAAAAACTTACTATTTGTACTGACGGCAGCTTGGATAATGCCGTACTTGGCTTTTTCTCAAACTGCGCCGCTGGCCGGGGTACAGCATCGGCTTTCTACTTATGCCAGCCAGCATTTTCAGGAGAAAATCTACGTCCACGTGGATCGCCCGCTTTATGTGGTGGGCGAGACGATGTGGTTCAAGGTTTATTGCGTGGCGGATGATACGCACCGCGCTCTGGATGTGAGCAAGATCGCTTACCTCGAACTACTGGACAATGAATCGAACCCCGTGGCGCAGATGAAGATTTCGCTGACCGACGGGCAGGGAGACGGCAATCTGGTCGTTCCGGCGGGGCTGGCCAATGGCACGTATTCGGTGCGCTGCTATACCAACTGGATGAAGAATTTTAGCCCGGAATTGTACTTCGAAACGCCCGTCAGGATTCTGAACCCCTTTATCGTACCCGAAACCGAACCTATTGCCGAAGCGAACGAGACGCCGACCTACGACCTGCAGTTTTTTCCCGAAGGCGGTAGTTTCTTGGGGCAAGTAGAAAACCGCGTGGCTTTTCGCGCGGTGGGCCGCGATGGAAAAGGGATCGGGTTCAAGGGTTTTTTGGTGAATGCACAGAACGATACCTTGCTTCGTTTCGAGCCGCAACGCTTCGGCTTGGGCAGTTTCAAGTTTACGCCCGCCAACGGCGAGCAGTACCGCGCTGTTTTGCAAGATGCCTCGGGCAATTCCTTTGCCTATCCGCTTCCTGCCGTCCAGGATCAAGGCTTTGCGATGCAGGTCAGCGATTCTACCGCACAATTGGTTAAAGTGCTGGTGCGGACGCGGCCCGAAAACGCGGCGGCGGGCGTATCGCTGCTTGTCCACGGGCAAAACGGTAAGCCACTGGCTTTGCAACCAACTTTACAGAACGGAGCTGCCGTTTTTTTACTCAATAAAAACCAACTGGGCGAGGGCATCAACCAGCTTACAGTTTTTGACCAAAACCCCAAGCCAGTAGCCGAACGCCTTTACTTCCAGCGTCCGGCCAACCGACTGGCCATTACGGCCAAAACGGAGCGCAATGATTACGGCCCGCGCGAAAAAGTACAGCTCGACCTGACGGCGAGTACCGCCGCCAACGAAGCGGCCACGCTTTCCGTTTCAGTCTATTTGTTGGATTCACTGGAAAGTCCCGAGCTGACCGACATCGACACCTACTTTGGCCTTACTTCCGACTTGCGGGGAACGGTGGAGTCGCCCGCGACTTACTTCCGGGAATCCGGCGCGGCGGCAGACGCGGCCCTCGACCACGTGATGCTCACCCACGGTTGGCGGCGCTTTCGCTGGGACGAGGTGCTGAGCGACAAGAAACCGACATTCCGCTTTCTGCCGGAGTACGGCGGGCATTTTATCAAAGGAAAAATAACCAATACCGCCACCGGGCTACCCGAAAGAAACATCGCCGCTTTCCTGGCCACGCCCGATCTGCGCCCCAAGCTTTTCATCGCCCAAAGCGACTCGCTGGGCAACCTGCGCTTTGAGGTAAACAAACTGCACGACACCCAGGAAATTATCGTGCAGACCGATACCCGCCTAGACAGTACCTACCGCATCGAAATCAGCAGTCCGTACTCCGGGCAGGTTTCGTCGCGCCGCTGGCCGCAGTTTGCGTTTGGCCCCGAGCAGTCGTCCCAGCTCCTGACGCGCAGCGTCAATATGCAAACGCTGAACGCCTTCATGAATCGTCCCTCGCCACAAACTATCTTCACGGGCGTGGACAGTCTGGCGTTTTATGGCAAGCCGGATGAACGGTATCTGCTCGACGCCTTCACCCGCTTCCCGACGATGGAGGAAGTCATGCGCGAGTATGTGCCGGGCGTATTCATCAGAAGGCGGCAGAAGAAATTTCACTTTTACGTGCTGGACAACGTCACGCCGCAGGGCGTTTTCAAGGACGAGCCGCTCATCCTGCTCGACGGCGTCCCCGTGTTCGACACGGACAAGATCATGGCCTTCGACCCTTTAAAAATCAAGAAGCTGGAAGTGATCGACGCGCTGTACTATCTCGGCCCGCGCTCTTTCCCCGGCCTCGTCAGCTACACGACCTACAAAGGCGACCTGGCTGGCTTCGAACTCGACCCGCGCGCCTTGGTGCTGTCCTACGACTTCGCCCAGTCGCGCCGCGAATTTTACGCCCCGCGTTACGACGCCGCCGACAGCCGCCCCAGCCGCCTGCCCGACTTCCGCAACCTGCTGCACTGGTCGCCCACGCTTACCACCAACGCCCAGGGCAAGCAGAGCCTGGACTTCTACACCTCCGACCAAACGGGTACCTACCGCGTGGTGGTGCAGGGCCTTACGCCCGGCGGCGCGGCGGGGAGCGGGGAGTTTGTTTTTGAGGTAAAGCCGGGGGTTAGGCAGTAAGATTTAAAGCTTGCTCCCCGTAAGAGTTTTCACGAGCTCCCCCTCACTCCTCCAGCAACTTCCCCAGTAGCACCCGGCTGCCGTGCCGCTCGTGCGAATCCGATTTTCCCAATCGGCCATCCAACGCTTTCAGGGCTTTCTTCGCTTCCTCGGTACCAAGGGCTGCCACGCGCTGCATGGTGTAGTCCAGGATTTTGGGCAGTTTGGCCCGTTCGGCCATTTTGAGGGCGCGGTTCGCGTCTAGCATAGCCAGCGGTTCGGCGGCGTACCAGGCCATCAGCGGCAGGTTGTGGTCGGTTTCGTCCTCAGTTTTTTGTAGCAAGGCGTCCACCACATCCCAGCGTTGGGCGGGATCGAGCCGCAGCATGGCCGATGCCAGGTACAGCCGCACCAAAGATGAGTTGTCCAGTTGGGCCATTTCCACGAAGCGTTGCAAGGTTTCGGGCGACACTTTTTTATCCTCGGCCAGCAGTTGCACCGCCCAGCCGCGTAGGTACTCGTTTGGGTGGGCGAGCAAGGCCACCAGCTCCTTTTCACTCAAACCCTTCGTCACATGCAACGCCCACAACGCCCGAAGTTGGCGGGTGACGTCAGGGTTTTTAGCCAAAATCGCTTTCAATTCCTTGTGTACCTGCGGGTCGGGGCCGCGTTCCTGCAAAATCTGCCGGGCCTGGCGCACGTACCATTCGTTGGGGTGCAGTTGGTATTGCACTAACTCACGGTTACTGGCCTTCGTCAAATCCTCTTGCTTCCACTTGTCATTTTGGTAGGTTATCTTGAAAATCCGGCCCATCGTTTTGTCGTGGACGTCGGGGTTAGGACTGTGGCACTGGTTCTTGTCGTACCAGTCGATGGCCCAGACCGATCCGCTGGCGTCATACTTAAAGTTGAGCCACTGTGACCAGGCATCGTTCATCACCAGAAAATCGGGCTGGTGCGTAGCCACGTAGCCCGAACCCGCCCGAGTGAGGTGGTCCACGTTGAGGCGCGCCCCGTTGATGTTGTTCATAAAAATGTTCTGGCGGAACTCCTGCGGCCAACTATCGGCCAAGTAGATCATCGCCCCGGCGTGGGCGTGGCCGCCGCCCTGGGTCGCCGAGCGGAAGTTTCCCGCGTGGGGGCCGCGATTGCCCACATAATGCACGTGGTCGCCGATGGTCTTGATGTCGTCGTAAGTGTAGGGGTTGAAATGCTTGCCCGCCTGCCGCTGGAAGCGCCCGCCCTGAATGGCGTGGTACATGTGCGGAATCACGCAAACCGTCACGAAGGCGTGGCCGTAGTCATTGAA
>JBBSKK010000437.1:0-3790 GCA_038256395.1 Cytophagales bacterium
ATTGATTACGACAAGAAGCGGGTTCGCCGGACGTGGAGCATTATCCTGATCGTCAGCGGCGTCTTTCTGGCTTTTTACGCCCACACCTGGCTGCCGCTGGCGCTTTCCCTGATCGGTTTGAACGGGCTGCTGGAACCCCGATGGCCGGAAAAGTATAAGGATTACCCCAACTACGTCAACACGGGCCTCACGCTGTTCGTCGCCTCCTTTTTCCTGACCGAGGAGTGGATGCCGCTGGGGCCACAGAATAGTCTATTCGTCAACTATATTTTTGTCCTGCTGCTGGTCGGCTCCATCCTGGGGGTGCTGCTGACCATCGTCTATTTCTACGAGCCGGTGCTGCGCTGGTGCCTGCGCAACAAGGGTGCCTTCATGCTGCTGCCGCTCTTCACGCTGCTTTTCGGGCTGCTGGCGTGGCTGGGCTACGACCGCACCTTCGGCTTTGCCGCCGAAGGTTTTGGGAAACTGGGCTGGAACATCCGCGAGATGGCCTTCTGGTCGGGCAACACCCGGCGTTTTCCCGGCATCGGCTCCGAATTCATGCCTTCTCTGAACGAGGGGAGTTACCTGCTGATGCCCACTTCCATGCCACACTCCGGCATCGCCTACAACCGCGAAGTGGTCGGGCAACTGGACATGCTGCTGAGCACCATCCCCGAGGTGGACCTGGCGGTGGGCAAGCTGGGCCGGGCTGAAACCGCCCTGGATCCGGCCCCGATTTCCATGTTCGAGAATGTCATCAACTACAAGCCCGAGTTCATGCTCGACGAGTCGGGTCGTCGCATGCGCTTCCGGGTGGACGGGCAGGAGCGCTTCGTGACCGTCGGGGGCGACACGCTCACCAACGAAGCCGGACTGCAACGGGGTCTGACTGCCGCCGACCTGGTGCCGGATGAGGACGGCAAGTACTACCGCAACTGGCGGCCCGCCATCCATTCGCCCGACGACATCTGGGACGAAATCGTGCGCGTCACCCGGCTGCCGGGCGTGACCTCAGCCCCCAAGCTGCAACCCATCGAAACCCGGCTGGTCATGCTGCAGACTGGGATGCGTGCCCCGATGGGCATCAAGGTTTTTGGTCCCGATCTGCCGGGCATCGAGGCCTTCGGCCGGAAGCTGGAAGACATTTTAAAACAAGTACCTTCGGTCAAGGCTGAGGCGGTCTTTGCCGACCGGATCGTGGGCAAGCCCTACCTAAATCTCATTATCGACCGCGACGAAATAGGGCGCTACGGCCTGAACGTGGAGGACGTCCAGCAGGTCATAGAAACAGCCATCGGGGGTATGAAAATCACCTCCACCGTGGAGGGCCGGGAGCGTTTTCCGGTGCGGGTGCGCTACCCGCGCGAATTGCGCGACGACCCCGCCGCGCTGGCCAAAATCCTGGTACCCACGCCTACCGGGGCGCAGGTGCCGCTGGGCCAACTGGTGGATTTCGACTACCAGCGCGGCCCGCAGGCCATCAAAAGCGAGAATACTTTCCTGGTCGGCTACGTGCTGTTCGACAAGCGGGACGGCTACGCGGAGGTGGATGTGGTGAATGCTGCTCAAGCGGCCATTCAGGCCCAAATCGACGCCGGGCAACTGGCCGTTCCCGCCGGCATCAGCTACCGCTTCTCGGGCAGCTACGAAAACCAGATTCGGGCGGTCAAACGACTGGCCATTGTGATTCCCATCAGCCTGGTCGTCATTTTCCTGCTGCTGTATTTTCAGTTCAAAACCGTGATCGCTTCCTCGATTCACTTTTCGGGGGTTTTCGTGGCTTTCGCTGGCGGCTTCATCATGCTGTGGCTCTACGGGCAGGACTGGTTCATGAATTTTTCGGTGGCCGACGTCAATATGCGCAACCTCTTCCAGATGCACCCCATCAACCTCAGCGTGGCCGTGTGGGTGGGCTTCATCGCCCTTTTCGGCATCGCCACCGACGACGGCGTCATCATGGGAACTTACATCCACCAGGTTTTCGAGGAACGCAACCCCCAAACGGTGGCCGAGGTGCGGGAAGCCGTGCTGGAGGCGGGCAAAAAGCGCGTTCGCCCGGCCATGATGACAGCAGCGGTGGCCATCATCGCCCTGCTGCCGGTGCTAACCTCGACGGGCAAGGGGGCCGATATCATGATTCCGATGGCCATCCCGACCTTCGGCGGCATGACGATCCAGATCATGACCATGTTCGTCGTCCCCGTGCTGCAAGCCTACTGGCGCGAGACGGTGATAAAAAACCAAAGCAAGAAAACGGCATGAAGTACCTAATTTACACAGTATTGATAATCCTCAGCCTGGGAACGAACGCCCAGACGCTGGACGACTATTTCAAGATTGCAGCAGAAAAGAACCCTGGCATCCAGGCCAGATACAAGGAGTTCGAGGCGGCGATGCAGCGCATTCCACAAGTCAATTCGCTGCCCGACCCGAGTATTTCCTTCGGGTACTTCCTGTCCCCCGTCGAAACCAGGGTCGGCCCGCAGCGGGCGCGATTCTCGCTTTCACAGATGTTTCCCTGGTTTGGCACCCTGAAGGCTCAGGCTGACGCGGCGGCTTTGCAGGCCGAGGCCAAGTACTTTAATTTCCTGGACGCCCGCAACCAGTTGTACTACCGCGTGGCGGCGACCTACTACCCACTTTACGAACTGCGGGAATGGCAACGGATCGAGCAGGAGAATGTCCGAATCCTGGAATCTTACAAAGATTTAGCCACGGTGAAATTCCAAAACGGGCAAGCCCCGCTGGTGGACGCGCTGCGGGTGGACCTGATGCTGAAGGAAGCCCAAACGGAATTGGAAATCCTGCAAAAGAAGGAAGCGTCGCTGCGAACGGCTTTCAACAAAACTCTGAGCCGGGACGAAAGCGAGGCGGTGCAGCTACCCGACTCCCTCACCGCCGAACTCCTGGCCCCGCGCTACCGCCGCGATTCGCTGCTGATCGACAACCCACTACTGACCGAGCTGGATCGCCGGATCGAGGCCGCCCGCGCCGCCGAGACGGTGGCCGAGAAGCAGGCCATGCCCAAGCTGGGCGCGGGACTGGATTACGTGGTCGTGGATAAACGCATCGACATGAACCCGGCGGGCAACGGGCGCGACGTCCTGATGCCGATGGTGACCGTGGGGCTGCCGATTTACCGCAAAAAGTACGCGGCGGCTATCAAGGAGGCCCAATTGATGCAGGACAGCTATAATTTACAAAAAGAAGAACTCAGCAATACGCTCACCGCCAGCTACGAAATGGCCTGGTTCGAGATCGGGCAGCAACAGGAACTCCTCGCGCTTTACCGCCAGCAAATTCAAGAATCGGGGCAGATTCTAGATCTTTTGATCACGGCCTACAGTAACTCGGGGGCCAACTTCGAGGAGGTGCTGCGGGTGCAGGAACGGCTTTTGAAGTACCAAAAAATGAGCGTGACCGCCCTGAAAAACTACCGCACCGCTCTGGCCCGTATTGACTACCTGACGGCCGGGTATTAAAGTTTTAATTAAAACACTTCAACAAAAAAACAACACAAACCACAAACCGATGAAAAATTTACGACTCTTTTTACTCGTGGCCACCGTCTTGCTCGGAGGGCAGGCGATGGCCCAGCAAACCGAAAACCTGAACCCGGACAACCTGCCCGTCCACGAGTACACGCTCACCATCAGGGAAGAGACGGTCAACCACGCGGGAAAAGACGTGACGGGCATGACCGTCAACGGCACCATTCCCGGCCCGACCCTCCGCTTCACCGAGGGCGAGTACGCGGTGATTTACGTCAAGAACGAAATGGACGTCGAAACCTCCGTCCACTGGCACG
>JBBSKK010000438.1:0-3765 GCA_038256395.1 Cytophagales bacterium
ACTTGCAGCAGGATGTTGAACACATCCGGGTGCGCTTTTTCGATTTCGTCCAGCAGCACCACGCTGTATGGCTTGCGGCGGATTTTCTCGGTCAACTGACCGCCCTCCTCGTAGCCTACGTAGCCGGGAGGAGCACCCACGAGCCGCGAGACGCTGAATTTCTCCATGTACTCGCTCATGTCGATGCGCACGAGGGCATCGTCTTTGTCGAAAAGGTAAGTTGCCAGCACTTTGGCGAGTTCCGTCTTACCCACGCCCGTCGGGCCAAGGAAAATAAAGGAACCGATGGGCTTCTTGGGATCCTTCAGACCGACGCGTGTCCGCTGAATGGCTTTTACCAGTTTCTCGATGGGCGGATCCTGGCCGATGACCTTGCTTTTCAGCTCTTCGGCCATGTTCAGCAATTTCTTGCCTTCGTCCAGCGACACGTTGGTCAGCGGAATGCCCGTCATCATGGACACGACTTCGGCCACATTTTGCTCCGTAACTGTATAGCGTTTCTGCTTGGTTTCTTCCTCCCATAGGTGCTTGGCGCGGTCGAGCTGGTCGATCAGCTTCTTCTCGCGGTCGCGGAGTTGGGCAGCTTCTTCGTACTTCTGGCTCTTGACCACCCGGTTTTTCTCCTGCTTGATGTTCTCGATTTGCTCTTCAAGTTTCAGGATATCCTCGGGAACCGTAATATTGCTGATGTGAACGCGAGCCCCCACTTCGTCCATCACGTCAATGGCCTTATCGGGCAGGAAGCGGTCGGTGATGTAGCGTTCCGACAGCTTGACCGCTGATTCCAGCGCGTCAGACGTGTAGTTGACGTGGTGGTGTTCTTCGTACTTGTCTTTAATGTTTTCCAAAATCTGGATCGTCTCCTCGACGGAAGTGGCGTCCACCATCACCATCTGGAAACGACGGGCCAGCGCGCCGTCCTTCTCGATGTACTGACGGTACTCGTCCAGCGTCGTTGCCCCGATGCACTGGATTTCGCCCCGCGCCAGGGCGGGCTTGAACATGTTGGAGGCATCTAGCGAACCGGAAGCACCACCCGCGCCGACGATCGTGTGCAGCTCATCGATGAACAGAATCACGTCAGGCGATTTTTCCAACTCGTTCATTACGGCCTTCATCCGCTCCTCGAACTGGCCGCGGTACTTGGTACCCGCCACCAGCGAAGCGAGGTCGAGCGTGACGACGCGCTTGCCGAACAGCACCCGCGAGACTTTCTTCTGCACGATGCGCAGGGCCAGGCCCTCGGCAATGGCGGTCTTGCCGACGCCAGGCTCGCCGATCAAAATGGGGTTGTTTTTCTTGCGGCGGCTCAGGATTTGGGCCACGCGCTCGATTTCTTTTTCGCGACCCACGATGGGATCGAGTTTACCGACTTCGGCTAGTTTGGTCAAATCGCGACCGAAGTTATCGAGTACGGGGGTGCGGGATTTTTCGCCGCCCTTGGGTTCTTTACTGGACGAGCCGCCGCTGCCGAACATGCCGGAGCGTGGGTCGTCGCCTTCGTCATCGGTGTCGGAACCCATGCGGGGCGGGTTTCCGGTGGATTGATATTCTAACATTTCTTTAATGACTTCGTAGTTGACATTGAACCGGTGCAGAATCTGGGTGGCCACGTTGTCCTCGTCGCGCAGAATCGAGAGCAGCAAATGCTCCGTCCCGATGAGCGGACTTTTGAATATCTTGGCTTCCAGATAAGTGATTTTCAGCACTTTCTCCGACTGACGCGTCAGCGGAATGTTCTGCAAGTTTTTTACATTGTTGGTGGCCGAACCCTTGGTGGCCTGCTCGATGGTGAGCCGAACCTCTTCCAGGGACACGCCCAGCTTCTTCAAAAGGCCGATGGCTACGCCGTCGCCTTCGCGGATCATCCCCAGGAGCAAATGCTCCGCGCCGATGAAATCATGGCCCAGTCGTAGGGCCTCTTCCCGGCTAAGGGTGATCACTTCTTTAACTCGGTTTGAGAATTTGGCTTCCATGTATTGGCTGAAAAGTGTAGTATCTTCTGATTTTTTTACAACGAATCTTCGTCAGGCTTTGTTCATTCGGGTCTTTTCAGGCAAGATGGCCGACTGTCTGAGGATGAGGGGGGATTCAGGACCTGCGTTGAACAGCAGGTCAATAATACTCAAATTTGGAACAAAATCATTCCCAAAAGTCTGGTAATAGGGAATACTTTGGTAAAAAAGCCCGTTTTCTTCGCTTTTTCGGGGATTTATCAAAAATCTGGCGTTAAAGACCGATTTTTCAACGTCAGTCTGGTATGACAAAGTGTACGTTATCTCTTTCTTTATGCCCAAAAATTTGAGACACAATGTCAGCAATTCAACGTTAAAGTCAAAAAGGAAAGTAGGCGTCCGCTGATAAAGTGCCTGAAAATCGGCGGCGTAATACTCAAAATACGGCGATTTCGCGTAAGCAGATTGCAAACAGCCCCAATGCCGACGCAACCACGGCTGTCCATAGTCTATTTTTACATCACGAATCGGCAAAGCCCGACGGCTTTCCAGCAGGGGGACGGTCAGCGTATCGACCTTGTTGGCGGTCAACACCCGGCAGCGGTTGCGCGGACTGCGGCGCGGCAGGTTCTCGCAAGCTTCCAGCCGGAGCGTATCGTATTGCAGGATACAGGCTAAATATTCCAGGCAGGGCAGAAACTGCAATTCCAGCAAAACCTCCGAAACTGCCGTTTCTCGTGCGCGATCGTCAACCATCACCCAATATGGCAAAGGCGCGGGAGAATGTCAAATGTTTTGGATTTTGGATGTTGGATTCTGGATTTTGGATTTTGAATCGGTTCGCCGGTGCGGCTGGACTTTCAATCTTCTACAAATACAACGTCAGATCTCCCAACCCTTCCCGCATTATCTCGAAATTGTCCGTCGTAGCATCCACGATGGTGGAGCCAACGTTGCCGCCGTAGCCACCATCCACGACGATGTCCACGAGGTGCTGGAATTTCTCGAAAATCAGTTCGGGATCGGTGGAGTACTCGATGATTTCATCGTCGTCCTTGATGGAAGTTGTGATGATCGGGTTGTTCAGTTCCCGTACAAAATTACGCGGGATATCGTTGTTCGGCACCCGGATTCCCACCGTTTTCTTATTGGTGTTCAGCAGCTTGGGAACGTTGGTAGTCGCTTCCAAAATGAAGGTAAAGGGGCCGGGCAGCGCCTTTTTCATCAGCTTGAAGGCAGCGTTGCTCACGCGGGCGTAGTCGGCGATGTGGCTCAAGTCGTAGCAGATAAACGAAAAATCGTTTTTCTCCGGCTTGATGCCTTTGATGCGCGCCACGCGCTCGACCGAACGGGCGTTATGAATATCGCAGCCGAGACCATAGACGGTGTCGGTCGGGTAAATCACCAGTCCGCCGCCGCGCAGGCAGTCGGCCACCTGCCGAATGCGGCGCGGGTCGGGGTTATCGGGGTAGATTTTTAGAAGTTCGGCGGACACTTTTTTAGTGGAAAGTGGGAAATTGAAAATTGATATTGATTTTAAATCCTCTTTTGAAAAAATATAATTTCAAAAGTACATATTCAAGTTTTTATTTTATGTTTTATAGGATGAAATATTGTACGCTGGGATGTAAAAAGTGGAAATAATACTTTGTACCTGAATAAGTACCGATGTACTGTACCCTACTATTTTTAAAAGTGCTTCTGGAAAGTCAGAAACGGCTTTCGAGAGAACAGGTAGTTGGTCTTCGGTTTCCTAAAAAAGGCATTCAACGGCTAAAAATAGCGATTGAAAAAGCCGCCGCGAAAGACT
>JBBSKK010000439.1:0-3754 GCA_038256395.1 Cytophagales bacterium
GGTTTATTGATTTCGTTGTCTCCAAAGTTGGGTTCATTCCAGATTTCCCAGTCCTTCACCTTGTCCTTATAGCGCGTCACCAGGGCGGTCACCCAAGTATCCCAGGCTTGCAGCGCGACGGGCGAAGTGGGGATGCCCGCGCTCAGGTTGATTCCGCCGCCGCCTTCGTAAATTGGGTTGCCGTAGGAAGTTTCTAGCCAGGGTTGCAGGCCCCGACCGACGGCGTCGTCGATGATTTTGTCCAGCCAAGCAAAGTCGTATTTTCCTTTCGTCTTTTCGGTCTTGGCCCAGCCCGCCTGCATCCGCAGCCGCTTGATGCCGAGCGGAGCTATGTAAGCCTTGTACTGCTCGTAATCAGCCATGTCGCGGTCGAGCGTTTCGCAGCCCAGAATCCAGTTGGAAGATTTTATCTCGCTGGTACTTCGAGGTTTAATTGTCCCGATGCGTTTGAGCGGGATGGTAAAGTCCGTCTTTGCCCGATCAGCCGAGGTATCCAGGTTTTGGGATACCGCATCCGTGAGGCAGACTAGGGTGAAAAAAATGAGTACTTGAATAAATTTCATTGAAACGCCTGAATTAATAATTGGTTATTTTTCAAAAGTTAAGCAATGATTTCTCCGCAATCAACACCGGTGAATCGTACAAGGGTACCCCGGTAAATGTATAGGTAGAACCCGATTTCTTCCAACTAGACTTGGGTAGTTCGTACACGTGGCCGGTCATCAGATCCACGTAAACTGGGGTAGTGAAGTCTGCGTTTTCTACCTGTATGGTCACTGGTTTGGTAGTAAAATCGTTGGTTGGATTTTTGCCATCCAGCCATACGGTAATCAGGCTTTTGGTACTGGTTTGCTTCTGATACCCAAAAGCAGAAACTGACTCGGGTATATCCACCGTAATGCGTGCATCCTGGTCGAGTTCGAGGGTGTTGTCAAAAATGGACGCCAGATTCTGTACCGCGTAGTAGGCTACCTTTGGGCGAATGGCAGCCATCGTTATATCCGACTGGATGAGACCTTTGGTATTGAGCACCGCCCTATCTCCCCAATTGTAATAAATATCAATGATGGTGAAGACGGAGGTTTCGATGTCATGCCCCAGATCACCCAGCAATCGCCGGAGGTCGTACTTGGCTTGCGTGTACTCCGTCCAGTAGTACTTGTCGAGCGCAAACGATGGAATATAGGTAGACGGTGCCCCGTTTTCTCCCTGCCTTAATTGAATATCGGTACTATACTTCTCAATCACCTTCCGCAAACCCAAAACCCTCTTTTCGGTGTAGGCATCTTCGGGCGGCATGGTGTAGCTATGGTACGATATCCAGTGGAAAAGATCGAGCTTTTTCTTATCGGCGATGACCTTCAAAAAACGATCCAGGTACTCCTTGTTGCTGTTGGACGCGAAGGCCAGTCCGGCGATTTGGGCATCGGGCTGAATCCGCTTGATAATTTCGGCGGTGCGGATATTCAGCTCAGCCGTGGTCTCGGGCGTTATTTTTTGGCCGGGATGGTCGGGTTCGTTCCAAATTTCCCACTCTTTTACCCGGTCTTTGTAGCGCATCGTCAGGGCTTCCACCCACTTATCCCAGGCGGTATAGGCCTCCGGGGAAGTCATCAGGCTATTGAGCAGGTTAACTCCTCCGCCTCCTTCGTAGATCGGGTTGCCGTACGACGTTTGTAGCCAGGGTTCCAAGTCATTCGCCACGGCATAGTCGATCACTTCGTCCAACCAGGCCCAATCGTACACGCCTTTCACTTTCTCGCATTTGGCCCAACCCGCCTGCAATCGTATTTTTTTCACGCCAAGTGGCGGCAGGTAGGCTTTGTAGTTATCCCAAACCGTATGATCCCGATCGAGCGTTTCGCAGCCCACCGTGATACGCGACGACGCGATGTCCTTCGTGGAGCGGGGTTTCAGGGTACCTAGCTTTTTGTACACAATGGAAAAAGGAGTTTTTACCCGATCGGCGGAGGTATCGATAAACTGGGCCGAGAGAGAAGCCGGAACCAGCAGTATTACCCACCATAGAATGCAGGTTTGGGGGAAAGACCTTTGCATTAGCTATCCGTAATAAAGTTTTTGTGAACCGGGCCGACGATTTGCCAGCCCGGTAAAATATTTATGAGACGAATTCGAGCCGCATCTGTCAATACCCTTCGTTCTGCTCCTCGGCGGGCGGACCAGGATTCGCCAGGCGGTCGATGTGCGTTTGCGGAATCGGCCACAGCTTGTGGAAAGGTTTTAAGTTGGCCGCAGCAGCAGCATTGTACTTGGATACCCGATCCAAAAAAGTCTCCGTCCGCAGCAAATCGTACCGTCTTTCATAGTCTCCCCCTAATTCGCGGGCGCGTTCTTCGAGGATGAAATCCCGGATTTTAGTCGGACTGTTGATAGCTTCAATTCCGATTTCCATCGTGCTCTCGGTACTCTTGGTTAGGTCGGCTGCGCTGCCGCCGTCGGTTTTGTAGAAATGGAAGGTTTTCTTTTCACCTTCCTTGTAGGCCGCGCGGCGGCGCACCACGTTGATGTACTGGGCGGCCTTGGCGTAGTCGCCCTTGCGGCCGTAGGCTTCGGCGGCGATCAGGTAGGTTTCGCTCAGCCACATCAGCTTGAAATCGTAGAATCCGCCGCCATCATTAACGCCGATCCGGGTAGGGTCGAGCAGGTACTGGTAGTGGGGGAAAAAGCGGTCGGTCCATTTGTTTTTGGGAAAAAACACGTAGGGCCGTTTTGCGATTTCGGCGTCACTGATGTTCTTGTCGAAACTGAAAACGATGGCTGTGTCACCACGTGCAAACTTGGGCTTGCCCACCAGGGCGGGGCTGGGGGCGCTGGCGGCAGTCCACTTCTGGATTTTAGAAACCGTAGTCGTATTGGCGATCCAAACCGTTTTGTAGGCTTTGTAAAAGCGGGAGTCGTTTTTCCGGTCGAACAGATTGAACATATACTCCGTGGGTACCAGCCGCACGAACGCCCGGCCGTTGGCCAAATCTCGGTCCAGGCCGCCGCCCGAAATGTTGTCGTACTGCGACACGTAGTAAAGGTGGCTGCTGTTGCCGCCCCCGTTGGCAATTACGTTTGGGGTAAACTGAATCGCGAACAGCACTTCCTTATTCTTCTCGTTATCCTGCCGACGGGCGTCGTGGTAGTTCGGCAGCAGGCCGCCTTTGTAGGCGATTACCTTTTCGGCGTAGAAAGCCGCGCTGTCCAAATCGGTGGGTTTTTGGCCGCGCTGATCCTGCACCGCGCTGCCGCGCGTCAGATAAACTTTGGCTAGCAGGTGCTGCGCCGCCGAGCGGGTGACGCGGGCGTAATCGGTTTGGGTTTGCGGTAGTTTTTCGGCGGCAAAGGCCAAGTCGCTGATGATGGCCCGGTAAATATCCGGCACGGGCGCGCGCTCGAAATCATCCTTCACCACCAGATTTTCTTCCAGCAACAAGGGAACTTGGCCAAAATTCTGCACCAGCATGAAGTAGTAGTAAGCCCGCAGGAACCGCACTTCGCCTTGGCGGGCATCTTTGCCTTCCTTGGTGCGCAGCGCATTCAGGCCCTCGACCTCCGGTATGCGGTTAATGGCGATGTTGCAGGAGTTGATGCCTTTATAGTAATTGTCCCACAATCCCTGAAAATTGAAATTGGTGGAATTGATGTCGGCTGTGTACAAGTGAAACTCGTTACCAGACGATACCCTGGTATTGGTATAAATGTCGGTTCCCATGTTGCTGAGGCGCAAGCCTTGCTCATTGGCCCAGAA
>JBBSKK010000440.1:0-3753 GCA_038256395.1 Cytophagales bacterium
ACTTTTTTTGTACTCGTTGGGGTTGCCCGCGCCATAGATGCACGACACCGACGCGACGACGACGATGTCGCGACGTCCGCTCATCAGCGACGACACCGTCGAAAGCCGCAGCTTGTTGATTTCCTCATTGATCATCAGGTCTTTCTCGATGTACGTCCCGGTGGTGGCGATGAACGCCTCGGGCTGGTAGTAGTCGTAGTAGCTGATGAAGTACTCGACGGCGTTGTTGGGGAAAAACTGCTTGAACTCACCGTAGAGCTGCGCGGCCAGGGTTTTGTTGTGGCTCAGTACCAGGGTGGGGCGGTTGACCTGCTGAATGACGTTGGCGACGGTGAAGGTTTTGCCGGAACCCGTCACGCCGAGCAGCGTTTGGGCCGCTTCGCCGTCGCGCAGCCCCTGCACGAGTTGCTCGATGGCCTGCGGCTGGTCGCCGGTGGGGACGTATTCGGAAGTGAGTTCGAAGGACATGCGGATTTTTCTTTTGGGGAAAAGCGTATGGGGCGTAACGTTGGGGAATGGGGGAATGGTTCGGGAGGAGTTGAAAGTTCATGAGTGGGGTGAGGGCGTTCGCTTGCCACGATTACAGGGGAGTTTTCTATTTTTGTGAAAAAACAATTACAGGATGGAGGAACAATTACAGGATGGAGGAGTTGAAAGTGTCAATTGCCGGGGGCTTTAGCCCTCGGGCAGCGGGGGAAAAGCCCTTTAGCTTCCGATCCGAGGGCTAAAGCCCCCGGCAATTGAAAGTCGAATGAGAAAATACCGAACCAAAACACACCAATTCTTTTGATCAACAAACTCACGACCCTCTTCTTCCGCCTCGCTGCTCTATCAGTTTGGGCTTTCTCCATCACGAGTTGCGCGGTCAGGAAAACCGCTAACCTTACTTACCAGGCCGCCACTTCCCAATTCCCCGCACAACAACTCGATGTGTACGCGCCGCGCAAGGTGAAGTCGCCGCGTCCGGTGCTGGTCTTTATTCACGGCGGCAACTGGAATTCGGGCAAGAAATCGCAGTACTGGCCCATGGGGCGGAATTTTGCGCGGAAGGGCGTCGTCACGGTCATCATCGAATATCCGCTGAGTCCGGCGGCGAATTACGACGAGATGGCGAAGGCTTCGGTCAAGGCCGTGCAGTGGACGGTGGAGAATATCGGGAAATACGGCGGCGATACCAGTCGGCTGTTTTTATCGGGACATTCGGCGGGCGGGCATCTGGCGGCACTCATTGGGCTGGATGATGCGTATTTCAAAGCGCTGGACATGAAGAATCCTACTACGGGTTTGGTACTTATCGATGCCGCCGGGCTTGATATGTACAACTATCTTTTGGAGAAAAAGTACGACGCCGACAATACCTACATCAAGACGTTCACCAACGATCCCAAGATTTGGAAAAAGGCGTCGCCGAGGTACTATCTGCGCGAAGATATGCCGCCGATGCTGATTTATCGGGGCGGCGAAACTTACGAATCCATCGAGAAAAGCACCGAGGCGTTCATGGGCGATTACCGGAAATTTGTTTCAAATCCCCGTTACCAAGTGCTAAAAGGCAAGAAACACGTGCCGATGATCGTGCAGTTCTTTTTTCCGTGGAATCGGCATTTTCCGGAAATAGTGAAGTTTGTTGAAGGAGGAGGAAGCGGGGCCTCCCGGCGGGAGAAAGGAGGAAAGGAGTAAGGCAGGTCAGTTTCCACTAGCTTTGTTCTGGTCCGAAACTTTACTGATTGGGCATGAGTTGGAAAATCAGCTAATTTGCGGAGTGAAAGCTGCACAAAAGGCACTCTCAACTCTCAACTTTCAACTCTCAACTAAATGAGATTACATTCCGTTGCCCTGCGCGACACCGGACAATTCCCGCCACTCTTACTGGATTATCTCGACCAAAAACCTGAGCTACGTGGGTTTTATAGTGTATTTCCCAGCCGCGACGAAGCCATCGAAGCGATTAAGCAACGCGCGGATTTCGATTCGGCCAAGCGGAAGACGTTGGTGGAAGTGCTGACAAAGCAGTACCAGAACATCGCCGACGCGCCCGATTTTAGTACTTTACTGGATAAAAACACCTTCACGGTCACCACCGGCCACCAGTTGAATATCTTCACCGGGCCGCTGTACGTGATTTACAAGATCGTTACGACGGTCAACTTGGCGCGGACGTTGAAGGAGGCTTATCCCGACTACAACTTCGTGCCTGTGTATTGGATGGCGTCGGAAGACCATGATTTTGCGGAAATCGCTTCTTTCAATCTTTTTGGCAAAAAATACACCTGGCCCGGCGAACCGAGCGGCGCGGTGGGGCGGCTGAATCCGCAGGCGCTGGAAACGGTGCTGAATTCTCTACCGGAATCGGTGCCTCTTTTTGAAAAAGCCTACCTGGAAAATAAAACCCTGGCTGACGCCGCCCGATGTTACATGCATGACCTGTTCGGTGCGGAAGGACTCGTCACGATCGACGCCGACGATAAGGCTTTGAAACGGTACTTTCTGCCCGTCATCGAGGACGAGCTTTTTAACCAAAATTCCAGCCGCTTGGTCGAAGAGACGACCCAAAAGCTGGAAAAGCTGGGCTACCACACGCCCGTTCACGCGCGGGAAATCAATTTGTTCTACCTGACCGACGAACTGCGCGAGCGGATTATTCGGCAGGAAAATACTTTCAATGTCCTGAATACCCGGCTGGAATTTACGGACGAGGAAATGCGGCAAGAGATGAAGGAACATCCCGAGCGGTTCAGTCCGAATGTGGTGCTGCGCCCTTTGTATGAGGAGATCATTTTGCCCAATCTGGCCTACATCGGCGGACCGTCGGAGGTGCCGTACTGGTTGCAGTTGAAGGGTGTGTTCGATCATTTCGGCGTACCTTTCCCGATGCTGATTCCGCGCAACTTTGCCTTGTACGTGAATGCGGCGAGTCGCCACCGGATGGAGAAGTTGGGACTTTCCTACGAAGATATTTTTAAGGAAAAATACCAGTTGAAGCGCGATTTGGTGGAGCGCATTTCGGAATATCCGCTGTCGCTGGATTTGGAAAAGTACGCCTTCGCCGAGGTACTGGCCAAAGTGGTGAACAAGGCGCTGGACGTCGATGTGACGATGGAAAAGGCAGTACTGGCCGAGCGGGCGCGGCTGTTCAATTCGCTGGAGAAGCTGGAAAAGCGGATTAGGAAAGCCGAGGAGAAGAAGCACGGAATTCAGGTAGGGCAATTACAGAATGTGCTGGATACGTTCTTCCCCAACGGTTCGGCGCAGGAACGTCACGATAATTTCCTGAATTTTTATTTGAATAATCGAAATTTCATTCAGGAGTTGTTTGAGCATTTCGATCCGCTGGATTTTAAGTTTAATATTTTGGAGGAGTAGGTAGAAAGGTTGATAAAATGACCAAGCCACAAATCCGAGAACTATACCTCAAAAAAAGACGCTACGCCGGTCCTGAGCGCATCACCGCTCAGCTAGGGGAAATATTTTCCAAAAACCCAATAAAAATTCTCCATTCCTTCATTGGCAATCAAGCGATAAACGAAGTCGATACGAAGCGCATCCGTCAAATTCTGCAAACGGAATTTCCCGCAATACAATGGGCCGCGCCCCGAATGATTCCTGGTACTAAGCAAATGGAAAACTACGTCTGGAATGATGAAACGGAGTTTATTACCAACCGCTGGAGCATTGAAGAACCAAATCCTGATACTTCTCAATCCATTGACTTACAATCCATCGACGCCGTCCTCGTACCGTTACTAGCCTTCG
>JBBSKK010000441.1:0-3751 GCA_038256395.1 Cytophagales bacterium
CCTGGCCAAAATTCGCGCGGAAATCCAGGCGCTGGAAACCGAATTCGGCAACGCCACCACCAACAACGACCTCGACGCGCTGCTGGAATTCTACGCCGACGACGCCATTTCCCTGACTAACGACGCGCCGATGATGGTGGGCAAAGCCGCCATTGGCGACTACTACCAGAAGAACGTCATGGACGTTGGGAAAACCCACGTCTATCAGACCATCGACGTGTTTGCCGAGGGAAATATGGTCGTGGAAACCGGAAAATCGACCGTCACCGATGCGGCGGGCAAGGCCAGCACGGGCAAGTACATGGCGCTCTACGAAAAGCGCAATGGGCATTACGTGTGCATTCGGGAATCGTATAATAACGATCAGCCGAGACGCTGAAATAACTAACTGAATAACGCAAAAACGGGGACCGCCGAAAACCGACCAGAGTAGGCAAAAAAAACACAAAAAATGAAAACTCTATTATTATCAATCGCCATCCTTGTCGGCAGCATCGCCTCCGCCACGGCGCAGGGCTTTTACCTTCCTTCCTCCTCCAAATCCAAAAAGGCCGTAAAGTTGCTGCACGAGGCGGCGGAGCTTTACGGAAACGTCCACTTCGCGCAGGGCAACGAGAAAACCGCCCAGGCCCTGGCCGAAGATCCGAATTTGTTCCTGGCGCACGTGAACGCCGTACAGTTTGCTTCCAAGGCTGAAAAACCCGCGATAATCGAAAAAGCGCTGGCCGTCGATGCCAAAAACTTCAACGAAGCCGAAAAGATCATGCGGGGCTTATTGGAGAAATGGCAGCAAGACCTCGACTATATGCCCAGCGGAGAAATGAAGGCGCTGGTGGCTGCTTACCCCAAAACGCCGGAAGCCACAGAATGGGCCGCTTTACACGCCTTTTTTACAGAGAAAGATGTGGACGCTGGCCTGGCGTACGCCCAAAAGCTGGCCAAAATGAGTCCCAAGTACGCACCCAACTACAACACGATGGGCTACATGTACATCAAAAATAAGGAAATGGACAAAGCCAAGGCGGCACTCGAAAAGTACATCGCCCTGGCCCCGAAAGAACCCAACGCCTACGACAGCATGGGCGAGTTTTACATGATAAACGAAGACTACGCCAAATCAGCCGAATACTACGACAAAGCTGTCGCCCTGGGACTCGATGACGCCAAGGAGCGGGCGGATAAGGCTCGGTCGATGATAAAGTAATTGAGAGATGAGTCGGTAAATGACCGAATACTAAATACTTGAAAGCTAATGCACCTAATGACTAATTATCTGCTACCTTTTCAACCCATTTCACTTTTTGTCTTCTAACCCCATGTTTTCAGCAACCGTACTATACCCCAAGACTGTCGACAGCCATTTTGATCTTGATTGCTATCTCAATTCCCACACGCCTTTGGTTAGGGAACTAGTCACTTCGGAAGGATTGGTCAGCGTCGATCTTCGGTCGGGTGTAGCCGGGGGGACACCCGACACGCTTCCTGCCTACGCGATGATTTGCAACCTAAATTTTGGTACCGTCGAAGAACTGCAAAACGTCCTGGCGAAGCACGGCCCCAAGTTGATGGCGGACATCCCGAACTTTACTAATGTCCAGCCCGAGATTCAGATAAGCGAGTCGGTGGGCTAGGGCTGGCGAGGTTTGCGGTCAGATTTGTTTCATCACTAACCCTAAAACACACACGATTATGAAAACTTTGAAAATTTCTGGAACAGGCCTACTGCTTGGCCTCGTGGCCGCCACCTCCTTGCTGGCGCAGCCCGGCACGGTGAAGATCGCCGAAAATCAACAAGTAAACGCCACCCCAGCTCCTTACTACGAGCGACCCGAACTACCTGACTCTTACACCGATCTCCGGCTCAAAAAGTCCGGACAAAGCGAGCAGTACCTCAACGTAAAAAAGCTGCCGACCACGCTTTTGCTGGGGCTGATGAATATTTCCGCCGTCGACAAGGCTGAGTTGCAGGGAGAGACGGAGCGTAAAACCTTCGACATCAGTATGTACCGGGTGCAGGAGTCCACGACCATCTGCCTGAGTATGGAGAAGTTGGCCGGGCAAAAAGTAAGTGTCCGCCTGTTGAATGTTAGCGGGGAAGAAATGCACGCCGAAATCGTTGGCCGCCTGACGAGAAAGTACGCCCGTCGCTTCGACCTTTCCCAAGTCAAAGACGGTACCTACACGATCGAGGTGCGGAACGGGGAGGAAGTCATGCGCAAGTCGCTACGCCTGATTACCGATATACCCGTCCCAACAACGCCCGAACGGACGCTGGTAGCGGTGAATGAGTAATGAGTACTGGGTAACCAGTACAAATAAGAGTATGATTAGGTTGGTAATACGGAAAGCCCCTTTTTTCTGGGGAGGGGATTTCTTTTTTCTTTTTAAAAAACTGTTTTCTCAATTTTTCATAAAAAACGTAAACCCAATGAAAATCAACAAATTTACCTCCATCCTGGCTGCTTTTGCCGCTCTGATAATGGTAGCCGCTGGCTGCAACACTCCTGCTCAGGAAAGCGAAGTGCCTTTCGATAAAGCTGCGGCCAAAAATGAAATTGAAGCCGCCAACGCCGAATTCATGGGCTTGCTCAGCAAAGGCGACTCGGTCGGCTTAGCCAATTCCTACACGACCGATGCGAAGTTCATGAATGCGGGAGCGCCCGCCGTTTCCGGGCGGCAGAATATCCAAAGCGCCATGTCGGGCATTATCGACTCAGGGATCACGGGCCTTGACCTCAGAACCGACGAAGTTTGGGGAAGCGGAGAGCTTTTAATCGAGGAAGGTACTTCGACCCTTTTCGTTTCGGGTGAAGAAGTAGCGGACGAAAAGTACATCGTCATCTGGAAAAAGGCAGATGGCAAATGGAAGTTGTTCCGCGACATTTTTAACTCCAATCTACCCGCTACATCGGCTAATTAAAACCTTAACCCAACCCAAAAATCCAATGAAAACCAACCAATTATTCCTCGTCCCAGCTACCGTCATCGCCCTTTCCCTGGGCCTGGCAAGCTGCAATACCTCCGCCGAAAAAACGGCCGCCGTGGATACGGCCACCACTGAAACTACCACCACCGCCGAAGTGCCAGAATATTTCATGCTGCGGCCCGAAGTGGAGAAAGCTTACGGCTACACCCATGCCGTGCGCATCGGTAACGAACTCAAAGTGTCGGGGGCCGTCAGTATGGACAATGCAGGCAACCTGACTGCGCCGGGCGATTTGCGACAACAGATGATCAACTGCTACGCCGATCTCGACACGGTTTTGAAACACTACGGCTACTCTTGGGACGATGTGGTAGTTGAGAACATCCTGACGACCGATATGCAGGAGTTTGAGAAGCAGGCGGGCTACCGCAACGACATTTACAAAAAGCAATTCCCGACGGGGTCGTGGTTTGGGGTGAAGGAATTGGCCCTGCCCGGTCAGTTGATTGAGATCGAGTTGGAAGCGTATAAAGCGCGGTAATATACATACCCTCAAACCATGACTACCCTACTCCAAAAACCACCCGCGTTACCTGCCCTCGCCAAAACCCGCATCGAATCCATCGACGTGCTGCGGGGAATCGTCATGGTCATCATGGCCCTGGATCACACACGGGATTTGTTCCAAGCGACTGCCTGGACCGACGACCCGCTCAACCTCGTCACCACCACGCCCGCCCTGTACTTTACCCGCTGGATTACGCATTTTTGTGCGCCCATTTTTGTGCTGTTGTCGGGAACGTCCATCTACCTGCAAAGTCTGCG
>JBBSKK010000442.1:0-3733 GCA_038256395.1 Cytophagales bacterium
ATTCTTGACAGCTCCCCGCACGATGGCATCTTCAGGGATCTTCACTTCGCTGAATCCAATGATTTCGATCATGTCCTGATCGTGGGATTCCACAGCTACGGCAGCTACTTTGGTGCTACCGATGTCTAATCCAACCGAAATGATGCCTTTGTTCATGGTTCTATGGGCGTTTATATTCTTATTCACAAACCACTGGGTCGCGGAATCGGAGATTTATCCGGGTGTAACGGCTCCAGTCGGCAGCCATCACTTTATTATAAAAGATGCGAAGCTTCAAAAGCTTCGCCGCGATGTTCTCTGCTTTGCCAAATTCGATGCGCTGGTTGCCCAGGGCAGTCAGCAGTTCCACGTTACCTGATTTGGACACGTTCATCTGGATAACTTGAGCCTTCCAGAATTCGTCTTCGCCCAAATAGCGAATCATATCCACCACCTGCTTTCCCGCAGCGGTGTGCAGGTCTTTTTTATTTTTAAAAAAATCACCCGACACCAGCAGCACGCGTGCCGAAAAATGGTCGGACAGGGGAATGAAATCCCCCCCCGCGTTGATGTAAAAACCGTCCGCCCCTTTCCATTCGCCCTGCCGGGATGCCCCGACCCAGCGCGCGAGCGGCTTTTCTTGCTGAATATCCACGACAAGGTTTCCGTCCAAATCGTGGTACACCTGACAATCCGCCACTAGTTTATTGGCCCTGACCCGATTTTCCAATGCTTTGAGGTTCACGTCCTGCTGCCGGTTTCCGTGGACGGGATCGCGGCCATTGTCGGTCAGGATTTTTTCCACGTCGGCCTGCTCGATGAAACGCACACCCGAGTCGTAGTCCACATTGACTACCAAATCGTCGCACTGCTGGCGGGTGAGCTTGCTTTCGGCCATGCCCACACACAGCAGGAAGACCACAAACCAAACGATTTTCCCCAGCCACTTTTTGTGATAGTCAAAATTACGTAACATGCTGTTAATATTATAAGGCTTTGTTCATAAGTTAGCAAGCGGACTTTTCAATAACTGCGCAATGGGAGACACCAGACGGTCGATGTCACCTGCCCCGATAGTCACCAACACCTCAATATCAAGTCTTTCCAGCTCAGGAATCAGATTTTCTTTGGATATAACTTCTTTGTCAGGCAAATTTATTTTTTCCAACAACATCTGAGAAGTTACGCCCGCGATGGGTTGCTCCCGCGCCGGATAGATGTCCAGCAGCAGCAGCCGATCGGCCAGGGCCAGGCTAGTGGCAAAGCCGTCGGCAAAGTCGCGGGTACGGGTGAAAAGGTGCGGCTGGAAAATGGCCGTGATATGCCGGCCAGGATACAAGGCGCGAACCGACGACAGGAAGGCTTCGATCTCGGTCGGGTGGTGGGCGTAATCGTCGATGAACACTACCTCGTCCCGCTCGATTATATACTCGAAGCGTCGCTTCACGCCCTGGTAACTGGCCAGACCCGCGCGGATTTGCTCGGGCGTTACCCCCAGCCGCAGGGCTGCCGCACTGGCCGCGATGGCGTTCTCAACGTTATGGTAGCCCGGCATGCGCATGGCTACGTTTTCTATAACTCCCTCGGGGTGAACTATATCGAAAACGAAACGTGCGTTCTCGATTCGCAGGTTATCGCTGCGGTAGCTGCCCGATTTTAGGGCATATTCCCTTACTTCGGCTTTGGTTCCAGCCGCCAATTCCAGTCCTTCCCGCATAAACAAAACTCCCCCTAGCTTAATCTGTCCCACAAATTCCCGAAATGAATCCAACAACGCACTATGTTCGCCGTAGATGTCAAGGTGGTCGGCATCGGTGGATGTAACAATGGCCAAATCCGGGTGCAGCGTCAGGAACGAGCGGTCGAATTCGTCGGCTTCTACCACACAAACCACCTCCCCGGCTTTATCGGTGGGTTCGTTCAGTAAAAAATTCGTGCCATAGTTCTGCGTGATGCCGCCCAGAAAAGCCGTGCAATTGACGCCCGCCGCACGCAGTAAGTGCGCCACCATCGACGAGGTGGTGGTTTTTCCGTGCGTGCCGGCCACGCCTACGGTCTTTAAGTTTTGCGTAATCCAGCCCAACACCTGCGAGCGCTTCTGCATGGTGAAGCCCTGCGCTTTGAAGTAGTCCATCTGACGGTGGCCAGCCGGAATGGCGGGTGTAAAAACGACCAGGGTTTCGTCCGATTTTCCCAGAAAAGCCGCCGGAACCTGCTCCACGGCATCGTCGTAGCAAACCGTAATCCCCTCGCTTTCCAGCGTTTCAGTCAGCGGCGTTATTGTTTTGTCGTAGCCCGCCACGGCAAAGCCATTGGCATTGAACCAGCGGGCCAAAGCACTCATGCCGATGCCGCCGATACCGACGAAGAAAACGTTTTTCCAGGAAGCGGTTAGGTTTGGAATTTGGGGCATATTTGTTCAGCGTTCAGGGTTCAAAGTTGTAGGTTTGGCGAACACCCAAATAACTAAACGCCTAAACAATCAAACATCAACCAACCAACATCAACACTTCCCGCGCGATTTCCTCAGCGGCATCCGGTCGGGCTAGTTTGGCGATGTTTTGTTTCAATTCCTTTTGTTTCTGTTCGTCTTCCAGTAGCTGCATGGCCGTATCGACCAGTTCGGAGTCGGTGCGGTTATCGGGTACTAGCAGGGCGGCGTTTTGGCGGGTCAGGTTTTGGGCGTTCTTAGTTTGGTGGTCTTCGGATGCAGCGGGATATGGTACCAGAATGCACGGCTTGGCAGCCAGGCACAACTCCGAAACCGACAAGGCCCCCGCCCGCGATACCACTACATCGGCGACGGCGTAGGCCAAGTCCATTTCGTAGATAAAGTCAAACGCCTTGATCCGTTCGCTGGCTATGTGGGCAACGGCTTCGCGGGCCGTTTCAATATAAGCTTTTCCCGTTTGCCACAGCACCTGATAGCCCGCGTCGCTGAACCGTTGCAGTCCCGCCAGGATGCTTTCGTTGATGCTGCGCGCCCCCAGGCTCCCGCCCATGACGAAGAGCGTTTTGCGGTTCTTCTCAAAACCAAAGTTCGCCAGCGCTTCGGCCCGCTTGCTCCCGCTGTCGATGATGTCGTGACGGACGGGATTGCCCAAAAACCGTATTTTCTTCTGGTCAAAAAACTTTTCCATGCCAGGGTAGGCCACGCAAATAGTTTTGGCCCGCCGTGCCAATAGCTTGTTGGTGATGCCCGCGTGGGAATTCTGCTCCTGAATGAGCGTCGGCACACCCAGCAGCGAAGCAACTATCAACAGTGGCCCGCTGGCAAAGCCACCCACACCCACCGCCACGTCGGGTCGGAAATTGCGTAGCACCGACCGCGCCTTCAGCAAACTGCGCGTCAGTTTGACGGGGAAGGCCGCGTTGTCCAGCGACACTGTCCGCTTGATGCCCACGATAGGAAGGCCTACGATGCGGTAACCCGCCTTTGGCACTTTTTCCATCTCCATTTTCCCCTCAGCCCCCACAAACAAGATTTCCGTGGCCGGGTCTATCGCCCGCAGCGAATCGGCAATGGCAATGGCCGGGTAGATATGCCCCCCCGTGCCGCCGCCGCTGATAATGACGCGGGTTGGTTGTTTAATTGTTGAATCGTTGAACTGTGTAATTGTTGAATTGATGTTTAATTGTTGAATTGTTAAACTGTGTAATTGCACCGTCCACTGTCCACTAGATTAAATTTCCTCCAAATCGCCCCGACTGACGCTGAGGATGATCCCCATTGCCGCGCCCGTGAGGAGCATGG
>JBBSKK010000443.1:0-3729 GCA_038256395.1 Cytophagales bacterium
CAAAGGAGGCGTGTTGAAGGAGTTGATGCTGAAAAAATACCAGACCTACGACGACAAACCGCTCTATTTGATTTCCGACCAGCACACGCGCTTCAAACTGGATCTGCCGACGGCAAAAGGAAACGTCGATCTTGCTAACCTTTATTTCAGCACCACGGCATCGAGCCAGACATTAGCCGAAAATGACTCGGCGGTCGTGACGTACCGTTTGGCCTTGTCCGACAACCAGTTTGTGGAGCAAACCTACGTCGTCCGTGGTTCGGGGTACCTGATCGATTACGGCATTCAGACCAAGGGCCTCGGGCAGTCGGGCAAGCCGCTCCAATACGGCTGGCAGAACGAGATGATGCAGTGGGAGAACGACATGACCGAGAACCGCAAGGCGGTTACCATCAACTACTATACCGACGAACTGGAAAGCCTCAGCCCGGCCACCGATAGCAACGTGGAGGCCGTCGCCGAGGCCCCGGTGCAGTGGTTCACCATGAAATCCAAGTATTTTCTGGCGGGGCTGGTGGCCGAAAAATATCCTTTGCAGGAGGTAAAGGTCGAGGCCAAAGTGAACCCCGCCGACACGTTAGTAGTAAAATCGCTGGATGTGCAGGCGATGATCCCGAGCGCGGCTTTGCAGGACGGCACCGCCCGTTTTCAATACTACCTGGGGCCGAACGATTACCAGATACTGAACAAACTGCCGATCGTCGATTTTGACGAAAACGTTTACTTGGGCTATGCTTTCCTGAAACCGATCAACGAGTACATTCTGGTTCCGTTGTTCAATTTGCTGGAAAAGGTTTTTTCCAACTACGGTATCCTCATTATTTGTTTGGTACTGATTGTCAAGACTTTGCTCACACCGCTGACCTACAAATCGTACGTCAGCATGGCCAAGATGCGGGTGTTGGCGCCCGAGTTGGCAGAGTTGAAGGAGAAAAATGGCGACGACATGGCCAAGCAGCAGCAAGACCAGATGAAGCTCTACCAGCAGGTGGGCGTCAGTCCGCTGAGCGGCTGCGTCCCGGTGGTGGCCACCATGCCGATTCTGTTCTCGCTCTTCTTCCTATTTCCAAACCTCATCGAGTTGCGTGGGCAATCATTTCTATGGGCCAACGACCTATCGACTTACGATTCGTTCATCAATTTGCCATTTAGCGTACCTTTTTACGGCAGCCACGTAAGTATGTTCACACTGTTGATGACCGTGTCGAGCATCGCCTATGCCTATTATAACAACCAGATCACGCCCACGCAGCCGGGACCGGTCAACATGAAGTTCCTGAGCTACGTGATGCCGTTGATGTTTATGTTCGTGCTGAACAACTTCCCGGCGGGTCTGACTTTTTACTACTTCGTGTCGAACGTCGTTACCATCGGTCAGCAGCTGATTATTCGCCGCTTTGTGGATGAGGACAAGATCAAGCGCATCCTGGACGAAAACCGTGCCAAGAACGCCAACGGCGAGAAGAAGCAGACCAAGTTCCAGAAGTATTTGGAAAAAACGCTTCAAGCCGGGGAGGAAGCCAAGCGCAAGCAAGCGGAATTGGAAAAACCAAAGAAGCCGGCCCGTCGGCCCAAAAAATAACTTTTGCAGGGTAGAAATATAAAGTAGCGTTTTTCAACAATGCAGCAAACAGGTTCTTTTAACAAAACCTTAATTTTAGGACTCCTCCTCTTCTCGCAGGGAGTTCAAGCCCAGCTTTTCGACCGTCCCGAGCAAAAGTTTCAGGAAGGAATCAACTTCTACAAGCAGGGCCGCTACGACGCGGCTATCCAGAAATTTGCCGCCATCACCTCCAATAGCGCCAACGATGAATACGCGCCCCTGGCGCACTTCTACTACGCTCTGTCGGCCAATAAACTGAAAAAATACAACGAAGGCAATCTCATGCTCCGGCAACTGCTGACACGCTACCCCAGCTGGTCGCAGCGTGACGAGGCCTACTATCTAGTGGCTACCAATTACTTCGAGCTGTCCGACTACCGCCGGGCCTTCGATGCGCTCAATCGCATCGGCGATGCCCGGATGGGGAAAGATGTTCAGGGCTTAAAACAACATTACCTGAAAAATATCGAAGACGTGGCCACCCTCAAATCTCTGAACTCGGAATACCCCAACGACCGGGTGGTGGCCGTGGCGCTGGTCGATCTCATCCAAAGCAAATCCAGTAGCAAAGCAGATCTCGAACTCTCCGACCGCCTGACCAATCAGTACAACATCGATGTCAATCGCCCGAAGGAGCTTGTTCCCGATAAGAAGGAGGATGTCAGGAACCCACCCTACGAAAAGAAATGGACGAAAGGCTACTACAACGTGGCAGTACTATTTCCGTATCGTTTGTCAGAAATCAAATCCACCAAACGCAGTCTTCCCAACCAGTACGCTTATGATTATTTTGCCGGACTGCAAATTGCCCGTCAGAAGCTGAAATCCGAAGGCATCAATATCAATGTGCAGGCTTACGACTTGGGAAACGAAGAGGATAAGTCGCTGGAAATGATTAACAACACACATTTTCGTCAAACCGACCTCATCATCGGCCCGCTGTATTCCCGACCCTTCGAACTGGTGTCGGACTTCGCCAACGTAAACGGCATCACGATGGTCAACCCGCTGGCGACGGACGGTAGCTTGCTGGAAAATAGTAATATGGTTTATCTGGCGCATCCTTCCATATCGACTCAGACCCAGGAGGTGCTACTGGTGGCCAAGAGCAAAACCACGGTTCCCTTGGCTGCCATTTATTACGGCAACAATCCCAAGGATTCGGCGATGGCCTTCACTTACCAGGATGAACTTAAAAAAGCGGGAGGCAAAGTATTACAAATCAAAGAACTGCTCGGCGACGCCCCGCAGATGAACGAGCAAATCTCCCAATTCGAAACCCAGAAGCCGAACCATGTGGTGCTTTTCTGTACTGACCCAATGGCTGGCCCCGCTCTGATGAATATTCTCTCGGGCCGAAAAATCAGCGGCGTCCCCGTCATCGCGACAGCCAATAGTTTCGATTTCAACCGGGTGCGGCCCACCGGCTATGGGTCAAATCTGTACCTGATCGCCACGGACTACGTGGATGTTACAAAAGACGGCATCAAAACTTTTCAAAATGAGTATTTTGAAAAAACCAACACCCTGCCTTCCGTGTATTCTTATCAGGGATACGACCAAATGCTTTTCTTCGGGCGGATGCTGGCCAAATACCAGGAGCGGATGCCGGAGGGCGTCGCGCTGCGCACTTACGAAGACGACTACCTGCTCACAGGCTTCGATTACACCAAAACGCGCGAAAACACCGTTCCCAGCATCCTGACCTACGAAGACAAGCGTTGGATTCCCTGGAAACATTGATTTTGGACATTGGACTCTGGACTCTGGATTTTAGACTTGTTAAAAAATCCAACGTCCATAGTCCAACGTCCGACGTCCAAAACACCTAACCATGAACATCTCCACTAGCCAAGAACTTTTCCAAAAAGCCAACCGATTCATCCCCGGCGGGGTCAATTCCCCGGTGCGGGCGTTCCGGGCTGTGGGCGGTACACCGCTTTTCATAAAATCAGCCAAGGGGCCTTATATCTACGACGAGGACGACAATCGCTACATCGAACTCATCAATTCGTGGGGACCCATGATTTTGGGCCACGCCAATGAACTGATCGAAAAGGCCGTCGCCGACGCCATCCAGCATTCGTTCTCGTTCGGTGCCCCGACTCGCAAAGAAGTCGAAATGG
>JBBSKK010000444.1:0-3706 GCA_038256395.1 Cytophagales bacterium
ACCGTCACGGCATCGAGCATCACCGTGTTGACCGACATTTTGATCACGCCCAGATCGATGTCTTTGCCTTTTTCTACTTTAATTCCCTCAACTGTTTTGGGGGAATAACCAATGAAGCGAAACAGCAGCGAGTACTCGCCCTCGGCCACTTTGGTGAGCGAAAATTTGCCCTTGTCGTCGGCGATGGTGCCGTCCACGGGTTTCTGGGTGGCTTTGTCGATGAGGGCAACGGTGGCGTACTCCACGGTCTGGGTCAAAGCCGAGTCCACCACGAAGCCGCTAATTTTGGAGTTTCCCTTGGCGGTGGGCATTTCAAAACTGGTGGCCGTTTCCGTGCGGCCAAAGTACCTCACTTGCAGCTGGTTCAGTCCTGCGCCAGTCCGCTGTTAGCCATCGAGGTGTTGCAGAAGAATACCGTGGACATTCTTTTCCTGGACATCAATATGCCCGAAATCACGGGGCTGACGCTCTTGAAAGTTCTGCAAAAAAAGCCGCTGGTCGTACTCACCACGGCCTACTCGGAGTATGCCCTGGAAGGCTACGAACTCGACGTGGCGGACTACCTGCTGAAACCCATCACGTTCGAGCGTTTCTTGAAATCGGTGGAGAAAGTGACCGCCCGCTTGCAAAGCGCTTCACCCCTAACGGTTCCCGCGTCACCCACCGCAGACAACCGGGAAGAGGGACTGCCCTACATTTTTGTGAAGGACGGCACCAAGTTGGTCAAAATTCAAATGAACGAAATCTTGTACATCGAAGGCTTGAAAGACTATGTGGGAATCTGCACCAAAGGCAAGAAGATCGTCACGCTGCAAACGATGAAGGCGCTGGAAGCCCAACTACCCGAGAGCAAATTCATTCGGATTCATAACTCCTACATCGTGGCCAATGAGGCCATCGAGGCCATCGAAAGAGACAGGGCGCAGATCGGCGAGGTTTTCCTGCCCGTCAGCGAGAGTTACCGCAAGGCTTTTCGGGAATTTCTGGATAAACATCAGGTCGGAGGATAACCAACAGAAAGCGGAGGAAGCACTTTTTTACACCTTCCTCTTCAACTCAAAATGCTGCCCCAAGTACACCCGCCGCACCACCTCGTCTTCGGCCAATTCCTCGGCGGTACCTTGTTTCAAGATTTTTCCTTCAAACAAAAGGTAGGCGCGGTCGGTGATAGAGAGCGTTTCGTTCACATTGTGGTCGGTGATGAGGATGCCGATATTGCGATGTTTGAGCTTGGCGACGATGGTCTGAATGTCTTCGACGGCAATGGGGTCCACGCCCGCAAAGGGCTCATCCAGCAGGATGAACTTAGGGTCAACGGCCAGGGCGCGGGCGATTTCGGTGCGGCGTCGCTCCCCACCCGACAGCACCATGCCCATGTTCTTGCGCACGTGTTCCAGGCTGAATTCCTCGATAAGTTCTTCGACCTTATCCCGCTGCGCCTGCCGCGACATATCCGTCATCTCCAGCACGGCCTTGATGTTTTCTTCGACGGTCAACTGCCGGAATACGGAGGCTTCCTGCGCCAGATAACCCAGACCCAGCCGCGCTCGCTTGTACATCGGAAGGCTCGTGATGTCGCGATCGTCGAGATAGACGTGGCCGCTGTTAGGCTTCACCAAACCGACCGCCATGTAGAACGAAGTCGTTTTTCCCGCTCCGTTGGGACCCAGCAAGCCCACGATTTCGCCCTGCTCTACCTGGTAGCTGACGTTGTCGTTGACGAGTCGGGAGCCGTATTTTTTGACAAGATTTTCGGTTCGTAGTATCATGGATTTTCGACTTTGGACTTTGGATTTTGGATCTTCTAAAATCCAAAGTCCTACCGCGCGGGCGGCCTCGGTTCAGTTAAAATTTAATGTCTTTCAGCATGAACTGCAACGTCGTTTTGTCCCGAAAGGTATTTTCATCCAGCGAGTAGCAGATGTCGAACGTCTTGCCGTCCATCAAATCGGGATAAATGTGCGCCATGCCGAAGGCGATCACCGTGAACGCGGGCGAATTTCCCTGATAGACGTTAAACTTGATGTGTTTTTCCTTCATGATCGTCGGCTTTCCGGCGATGGAAACGCCCCGGCTCACGAACACGGGCGTCATGTTACCCGGCCCGAACGGCCCCATTTGTTTCAGTACTTTGTAGGCTTTCCAGGAAATATCTTCCAGATCGAGTTCCTGATCCACGCTAATCATCGGCGTAAGCTGCTCGGGCAAAATGCGCCCGCTCACGATCTCGTCGAAGCGTAGCCGGAAGGCGTCGATGTTCTCGACGGGCAAAGTCATGCCCGCTGCGAAGGTGTGGCCGCCAAACTGTTCGAGCAGGTCGGCGCATTCTTCGATGGCCTCATACACGTCGAAGCCCGGTACCGACCGCGCCGAACCGGCCGCTTTGCCGTTGGATTTGGTCAGAATAATTGTCGGCCTATGAAAATGCTCGATGCAGCGACTCGCTACGATGCCGATGACGCCCTTATGCCAGTCTTCTTTGAAAAGCACCGTACTCTTGGCCCCCGAAAGCCAGGCGTCTTCCTGAATCATGGCCAAAGCCTCATCGGTAATACTCATGTCGAATTTCCGGCGATCGGTATTGTGCTTGTTGATCTCCTGCGCGAATTCGTCGGCCTCATCCTCATCGTCGCAAAGCAGCAGCCTCACGGCTTCTTTGGCGTGTTTGATGCGCCCGGCGGCGTTGATGCGTGGGCCGAGGCCGAAGACGACATTTTGAATATCGAGCACATTATGAATGCCCGCAATTTTGATCAAAGCCTTCAACCCGGCGCGGGGGGTGGTATTCAGGTGTAGTAAGCCGTAGTAGGCCAGCACCCGGTTTTCACCCGTAATTGGCACAATATCCGAAGCAATGCTCACGACCAGCAAATCCAGATACGGGTAAAGCAACGCCAGATCTTGCCCGTTCTGCTGGCAAAAGGCGTGGAGGAGTTTGAAGCCCACGCCGCAGCCCGTTAATTCTTTGTAGGGATATTCGCAATCGACCCGCTTGGGATCGAGTACCGCCGCCGCCAGCGGCAGCACCTCGCCGGGACGGTGGTGGTCGCAAATGATGAAATCCACGCCCAGGCTGTTGGCGTATTCCACTTTATCCACCGATTTGATCCCGCAATCCAGGCAAACGATGAGCGAAAATCCGTTTTCCGCCGCCCAGTCGATGCCCTGCGTAGACACGCCGTAGCCTTCGGTGTAGCGGTCGGGAATGTAGTAGTCGAGTTGGTCGTAAATGGTGCGGAGAAAACCGTAGAACATGGTCACCGAGGTAGTGCCATCCACATCGTAGTCGCCATAGACCAGGATTTTTTCGCCCTCGGCCATCGCCGTCGTGAGGCGTTCCACGGCTTTGTCCATATCCTTCATCAAAAAAGGATCGTGCAGAAAAGACATCTCCGGCCGGAAAAAGTCCTTGGCTTCGTCGAAATCATGCACTCCGCGCTGCACCAGCAAAGACGCCAGAAACGGACTGACGTTGATTGCTCCCGCCAGCTTATCGGCAGTCGCCCGTTGTTCATTCGTCAGTTCGGTAGCAGAAATCCAGCGTTTTTCAGTCATAAGGACAAAGATACGGAAAAGGCGTGTTCGCAAAGCCAGGCCAAAAGCCCGGAGCATCTATTAAGAAACTTTAACACCAGCACCCCACCGTCAGTTCTGACGAACTACTCCTTACCAAAAGCCACAGAAACCCCCTATCTTTGTCGGCTCA
>JBBSKK010000445.1:0-3702 GCA_038256395.1 Cytophagales bacterium
AAGGTCAGAATGCAGTATTTGATTCTGCCATTCTTTTTCACCTCCTTATTTTTCGTTTACGGTAATCCCAGCAAAATGCTGGTTCCGTTCAGGTACTATTCAAAGCTGGGACTCGGCCATCTCCCACGCGATGTGTGTCCCGCACCCTCCGAAATAAATGCGTATCGCCGGCAGTTGTCAGAATACTACGATTTCTCCGTTCCCGGAAACTGCTTTCCGCTCCGGGCCTGGCCTGAGTACCGGGAAAGGATCAAGGTTTTGGGTCGTCTCGACAAACTGGGTTTCATGAGAAGCGATCGGGCTTACGGTCTGCTTTCCACGTCCCGAATTCAGAACTATTACCTGAACCACATTCAGGATTATGGCCAAATCATCAAATTACTGCCCTATTTGCCCAAAAACGGTGGGAACATCGGGGTGATGTACGGGCAGGAGACGGGGTACTATCATCACCTGCAAACCATGGTGGCTGCTTTGAAAAAACCATTCACTATGCGGTCTGTGTACTACAAAAAAGAATACGAGGTGCTGGAAAACGCCAAAAAAGACTTTTCCTATCAATACGTTCTTTCTGACAGCTTGAATTTGGCCCAACAAGAAATCGATCCGGCTCTGGTGAAGGACATCATCAAAACAGATGGGGTCGTTCTGGTGCGACTGAAGAAAAAATCGGATAAAAAGTACTTGCATTGAACCAAAGAGCCTGCCCTATGGACTCAGAAAACGTAAGATTTTGCTTAAAAAAAGAGAGTAACTCCCAGCAATTTTTTGGTGAAAAGCGTTAAATTACCCGGAAACTTCCAAACAGCTAAAACCTTACTGCTATGGTCACGAACGTCAAACCCCTGCTGCTGACTATTTCCCTTGCCATCGCCGCTACGGCCTGTTCCACTTTGAATCCAAAGGAAATCCAGAACCTGAATCACGTGGCCTTCGCCCCGCTCGAACTGGCTCCGAGTGTCGAACCAACCGACCTGCGGCTCGACGTCATCCGGCAGGTGCGAACGTCCTATTCTTATATTTATGAAAGACTAGAAACAACGGATGTACCTAACGACCCGTTGGGGTTCGATATAGGCAACGGTCTCTTTTATGACCTGAACGAGAACTTTTCGCTGCGGCTGGATCGGTTGTTGGACTTCACTGACGATGACAAATTTGTACTGAATAAAATGGAAAATCCTGCCCCTAACCGGGGCTTCACTTCTTATACTTATGAAAACGATTCCCTCACGACCTCTTTTTCGGAGAGGAGCCGCATTCGTTACAGGTACCACCGCGTCGGCCCGCCCGACAGCTTGTCTTACATGAATGGCAACGCGCTAGACTACGTAATCGTCCAGCGGGATTCGTCACTGGCGTGCAGGAACAGGCGGAAGGTGAAGAAAGAAATCGTTCGTTCAGGAGAGAGGCGCTTCAAACTGGAAATAGGTCGAAGGGAGGCATATTTTGTTCAGACAGATAAAGGAATCGACCTGCAATCGCGCTACATTGTCGAGCTGAGCAATGCTAACAAAGCTATAACGATTTATCGCCTGAACCGGAAAGGCAGGAGAACGCTAGTCTACACCCTGATTCGCAGCAAGGATACAATGTATATTTTCAATGAAAATTTTAAGGGCAGGAAAATCGTATTCGAGAACGGAGGGATTACCGTCTTCCACAATAAAAACATAGTGGCGATGTACGAGTTGGCATCCTCGAAAAAGCAGGTTGAGACGAGCATGGCGCCTTAGCCAGTACACCAAATTCTGCCGTTTATTTAGGACAAAAATTAAACACAAAAAAAGCGGGCAGTTCCAAAGACCCGCCCGCTGTGTAATAATTACGACCCCTTACTTCTTAGCCTTAGCATCCAGCGAGTTGATGTACTTCGCCAGCACCAGCGCGTCTTCCTTCGGCACTTGGGTCATGGGCGCCATTGGCGGGTAGCCGGGCCAGTTGGCAGGAACGGGCTTATAGATCAGTTCGACGATTTTAGCGTCGGTGTATTTTTTCTTGGCCACGTCGGTGTAGGCTGGACCGACAAGGCGAGCGTCCACGCGGTGGCAGGCGCTGCAGGTATACTTGTTCATCAGGGTGGTGATGTTCTCTGGTACTTTTACCTGAGCGTTGGCGGTGTCGATGCTTGCCACGAGGGCGAAGGCCGCCGCCCAAAGCATTCCGATTTTCTTCTTCATATTTCTCGACTCAAAAGGTTAATTGTATAGGAACGGTGCTGTCCTAAAAACAAAAGTAGGAAAGTGGGGGAATCTACGAAACATTATCCCAAGTTTTTTCCTTGTCCATCGTCCATTCCACGCGCAGCACCCGGCTATTAACGCCGATGTTGCCGAAAAAGTGTTGCCAGTGCAACTGCTGCGACGAGAGGTGATCGGTGGGTGATTTCACCTCCACAAAATCGTATTCCTCGTCCTTCCACACCAGCAGGTCGGGAAAGCCGCGCGTGTTTTCGCGCAGGTGCTTGGCCATTTCCAGCAGGATGGCGCGGAGTTGGGCGGGGTGGAGATAGCGCACGATAAGCAGCACGAGTTCGAGCTGCCCGTCGAACCAAGCCACCAGCACGTTGGCCGTACCGAATTTTTCCTCGTAGGTTTTCTTGACCAGGTTGAAATACGCCTCCTGATTATCGAGTTCTTCCAGCCGGGTCAGTAGCAAGGTTTCTCTTTTTATATAAAAATCGGGCAGGAAAAAATCCGACGGCACCCGTTGCAACGGATGGTGAATGGCACGGACGTTGGTATCGTAAATAATGTCCCAAAACACCAGGCCGAACAGGGCTCGCCACGGCTCGTTCTCGCTGAATGCCGCCGCGTAGCCGCGTTCCCGGAAGTACTCCATCACACCTAGTTCCACCCGATAGCGAAACGAAATCGGTACCGGGACAGCATCGGCTTCTTTCAGGGCTCTGGTTGTACGGCGCACTACGCGTTTTTTCTTGTTTTTGATCTTTTCGCGGTAGTCCAGGCCAAAAAACCGCTCGTCGGCGTTTTGCGGATTGGCGATCATATCTTCGCAGAGGGCGAGGGCTTCGTCCACGTCGCCGACGCGCTGCAACAGCCGGGCGCGGCGCTCGCGGGAAGGTGCGTGGTCGGTGAGCTGATAAACCGACAAGGCTTGTTCGGGCAGCTTTTTGCGTTCGAGCCACGCCCCCACGCGCAGAATCAGGCGGCGGTAGGACGGTTCGGCCACTGCGCTCAGTTCGCCGACCAACCCACCCTGCCAGTTCATGAACCAGTCGTAGATTTCCTCGGGCGGCAGTTCGTCCTTTTGTTCGTGGAAAGTCTCGGCAGTAAGCGAGAGCATCAGCTTGTCTTCCACGTCCTTACGCGTCTCGAAGCGCACCGAAAAATTCTCTTCCTGAAACGATTGGTACTGCACATGACCCAGGTCGCGGATCACGAACTCGGTCATATCGTTGTGTCGGTTGCCAAAAAACAGGAACCGCATCATCATCGCTTCCACCTCGTAGCAGACTTTGATTACGGGTTCCAGGGCGTCGAGCCCTTCAATTAAACCCGTGGCCTCGTACTCGTGCATCAGCCAGCGGACGAGGTCAGGCTTGCGGATGCTTTTGGCGGGCATCACCCCCGGAACCAGGGCCTGCGTCAGCAGGAGCAATTCGGGCTTGGTAAATAAGTCCACGACCTCGTCGGCGCGGGCGGCGTGTTGCGCGCCCAGGCCCTCGATAAAGCCCGTTTC
>JBBSKK010000446.1:0-3694 GCA_038256395.1 Cytophagales bacterium
AACTAGCTAAAAGCCAACAATTAAACATTTCAACGCTTCAACAATTAAACATTTTTTAAGAATTTCCCCGCCACCCGTGCCAAATCTGACGGCGTATCGATACCGTGCGAATCGTCGGGTGTGATGACGGCCTGGATTGTGTAGTCGTTTTCCAGCCAGCGGAGTTGTTCCAGGGCCTCGGCCCGTTCCAGCGAGGACACGGGCAACTGCGTGATTTGGGCCAAGATGTCAGTCCGGTATGCGTAAATTCCGATATGTTTGTAAAAAGTATGCCGACCCAACCAGTCCGACCTTTCCACCTCGCGGAGATAAGGTACCGTTTGTCGACTGAAATACAGCACGTTACGGCTCGCGCTGAGCAGTACTTTGGGCGTATTGGGGTTGGAAAGCGTTTCCTCATCCTCGATCACTTTGACCAGCGTGGCGAGCTGCGTTTGGCCGTTCAGGACGGAGGCCAGGCGGTTAATTTGGGTGGGTTGGATGAAGGGTTCGTCGCCTTGAATGTTGATGACATAGTCATAGACGCCTTCCAGGTACTGCAAAGCCTCGAAGCAGCGGTCGGTGCCGCTCTGGTGCTGGCCGGAGGTCATAACTACCTTGCCTCCAAATGAATGCACGTGGTCGAAGATACGCTTGTCGTCGGTGGCGATGACCACCTGCGAGAGCCGGGACGAGAGTTTGGCTTGTTGGTACACCCGCCGGATCATGCTAACGCCACCGATCTCGGCCAAAGCTTTGGCCGGGAAACGGGTGGAAGCGTAGCGGGCGGGAATGATGCCGACGATTTGCAAAGCGATGGGAAAGTTTGATTATTTGACATTTATTCTTCCCAAAACTACCACTTCCAACCCATAACCCGTGCCTTTGCCCCCGGAAAATCACTTTTCCCACACTTTTCCCGAAACCATCTGGCGCATTCTACCGCATCCCGCCCGCGATGAATGGGTAGTCGAGCTGCGCGACGCTGGACAGAAAACCGTTTCTTGGGCTTTGATGGATTTATCTTTAAAAAAGGTGCTTTGGCAGCAATCGCCCCCGGCTACCGATTGGTGGACGACGCTGGCTGGGTTTGCCGGGAACCGAATTTTCCTGCACAACTACCGCTTTCCCGATATTCCTGAACCCACCGACCTGCTGGCCCTTTCGGCAGCGGAAGGTGAAATGAAATGGGCATTGCCCGGCTGCGTATTCGTGCGGGACTTGCCCGGTTTCGAACAGATCATCGTCGCTCAAAAACAGGGAAAAACCATGCAATACCGACTTTGTGACAGTGAATTGGGTTTATTAAAAAATCCAGTCGAAGAAGCTAATTTGCCGCCAATGACCGCGCCAAATCACCGCGCCCCCATTCGTTACGAACCTCAGGATATATATTTCGATCGGCTTTCTTCGTTTTTGGACAAAATAGTGGGCGTAAAGGACGCTATTACCGTCGATTATCTGGAATCAGACCCCTATCTGGTCATTTCTTATTATCTTTACGAGTCGAAAAAAACGGCGCAATACCTGCTGGTTGTGAATCGCGATAGAGAAATCATCTACCATAATCAACTGAGCGACAACCGACCGGGAATGAGTTTGGATACGATTTTACTCAAAAATGATCGACTGGTTTTCCTGCGAAATACCCATCAACTGATTAGCCTAACATTGACACACTGAAATGAAGTATTTGCTAAAAATAATTCCTCTCCTTTTCCTTACCTTTTTATCGACGGCTTCGCTTCAAGCCGAAACTATCTTCGACTTTATGCCTAACTGGCGAGATTCCCTCGGCACGGAAGTAGCTAACGGCAAAACCTACATTCTGCACAAAGTCGACCCCGGTCAAACGCTTTACGCCGTGATGCGACGCTACGGCGTGGCAGTCAACGACATACGAGCCGCCAACGAGGGTATGGCCGACGCCCTGCGGGCGGGCCAGGTAATTCGGGTACCGTACACGCCCCGCAAGTCGGCCAAGGCTATTGCCCGCGAAGAAAAAGCCGCCGCAAAAGAAGAAAAAAAGCGAGAGGACAAAAAAGCGGACAAGATGACCGATATTCCCGCCGCCAATGCCCCGGGAATGCACTCCGTGGAGCAGGGCCAAACGCTGTACAGCATCGCGGTCAAGTACGGCGTACTGATGGCCGACATCCGTAAGTGGAACGGCATGACTTCCGACAACGTGATTTTGGGGCAGGATTTGATTATTTCAGAAAAAGCTTACTCCGAACGCAGCCCGAGCATTACGCCTTTCCCAACGCCCAAACCCGCCGATAAGGAGGAACCCGCCCCTGTTGTAGCCGAAAAGCCAAAAAAGCCCGTCGAGGAACCCACGCCCCCGCCCAGTGAACCAACCGGAAAACGGATGAGCGAATCAGGTCTGGCCGAAATAATCGATACTGGCGAAAGCAGTAGCAAGTACCTGGCCCTGCACCGCACGGCTCCGTTGGGCACCTTAGTGCAAGTCAAAAATCAGTACAATCAGGAAGAAATTTGGGTGAAAGTGGTGGGGCGAATTCCGGGTACCAGTTCCAACGAGGACATCGTCATCAAGCTTTCGGCGCGGGCCTTCGAGAAACTTTCCCCCAACAGCCGGCGTTTTAGGGCCGAGATCAGCTATATCTCGCCAAATTAAAGTTCTTTTAGCCATTTGCCTTGTCAGGCTGAGCGAACACCCTGTCAGGCTGAGCGTAGCCGAAGCCCCCTATGAAACATTCCCCCGAATACCGATCTCGCCGCGAGGAAGAACGCGCCGAACAGAAAAAAACCGTTGGCTACAAAGTATGGAGCGTCGTCTTTGCACTTATGTACCCTTTCATCGCCGTTTTCACCTTCCTTTTCTCCACGCTGGTGATGATTTTTTCCGGCATTTCGCAGGGGCTGGCCTACCTGCTGGGCAAAGTCGTTCGCAAGTAAACCTTTGACCGAATCCTTAGTAGAACTTCTCGAGCGGAAGTACGATCAGTATAACCGCCCCGACTTCATCCCGCATGACCCGATCAGCATCCCGCATCGTTTCAGCCGAAAGCAGGACATCGAGATCATGGGTTTCTGGGCGGCGGTTCTGGCCTGGGGCCAGCGGAAAACGATCATCAATAAAAGTCTGGAGTTAGTCGCGCTCATGGACGCCGCGCCCTACGATTTTGTCCTCAACCATCAGGAAAGCGACCTAAAACGCGTCCTGACCTTCAAGCACCGAACCTTCAACGCCACTGACACGCTGTACTTTCTGCATTTTTTTCAAGATTTTTACAAAAAAAATGACTCGCTGGAAGATGCTTTTTTGGTGCAAAATCAAGAAGTGCAATCCACGACGGAGCAAAGCCTTATTGCCTTTCACCACCTATTTTGCGGCTTGGAGTATTTTCCGCCCCGCACCCGCAAGCACATCGCGACGCCCGCCCGCAAGTCCACCTGCAAGCGACTGAATATGTTCCTGCGCTGGATGGTGCGGCAAGACGACCAAGGCGTAGATTTCGGGATTTGGCAAAAAATTAGTCCCGCCCAATTGGTGATGCCCTGCGATGTCCACGTGGATCGCGTGGCGCGGCACCTGGGACTAATCCAGCGAAAGCAAACGGATTGGCAGACGGCCCTGGAACTCACGGCTGCTTTGCGTGAACTCGATGCGAAAGATCCGGTGAAGTATGATTTTGCGCTGTTTGGGCTGGGGATTGAAGGCTTTGTTTGAAGGCTTTTAGCGGCCAGA
>JBBSKK010000447.1:0-3692 GCA_038256395.1 Cytophagales bacterium
CGCACATTTTCCCCTCCGAACTATCGGAAGCCAATGCCGCGCAGAAACTACACAAACAATTAACAGACAATAAGCTCTCCCCCGATATTCTGGTGGTGAACGCCTCGGTTCAGGTCGCAAAAGACTGGCTGCAAATGGAGGAGGATGATTTTGACTTTCAAGTGAACACCAACTTTAAGTCCACCCTATTTTTAATGCAGGAATTCATCCCCAAAATGCTCGAACGCGGTTGGGGCCGCGTCCTGACCATCGGCAGTGCGCAGCAGGAAAAGCCGCATCCGGCGATGATCGTCTACGCCGCTACCAAATCAGCGGTGAATAATATGGTAAAAAATGTGGCGATTCAGGTCGCCGAACAGGGTGTTACGGTTAATAATCTGGCACCGGGCGTTATCGGCACGCCCCGCCTCGACAAACCCGTCCCCGAAGTGGAGGAGCGCATCGACCAGCGCATGACTACGCCCGTGGGCGGCATCGGTGACCCGCTCGACTGCGCGGCAATGGCCCTATTGCTTTGCTCCGACGCCGGGAGATTTATTACCGGACAGAATATTTTTGTCGATGGCGGGATGAGTTTGTAGAATTGGTTTATCCAAAAACAAAGCCCGCCGGAAAATTCCAGCGGGCTTTTTATATGTGGTACGGGCATCTTGCCCGTTCAAGCAAAAAGTTTCAAAATATGCACCCTACTTCCTCGTCACCCGAATCGAAGTCCGACGATTCTGCGCGCGGCCCGCTTCGGTATCGTTGGAAGCCACGGGATACTGCTCGCCGTAGCCTTCCGACTCAAGACGGGAAGCATCGACGCCCATATCGACCAGCGATTGCTTCACCGAAGCCGCGCGATCCGCCGACAGCTTCATGTTCATATCAGGATCGCCCGTATTGTCGGTGTAGCCGCCCAGTTTGACATTCGCGTTCGGGTAGGCTTTCAGGATTTCGGCGATGTTGCCGAGCTGCTCCCGAGACTCGGGTTTCAAGGTTTCCTTACCCGTTTCAAACAGCAGACGGTCGAAATCGAACCAGGTCGTCTTATCGACGGGGCTGTCGGAACGGATGAATTCGGCGAGGTTGCGCTCCACCGGGTTGCCCGTGGCGGCAATGTTCATTTTCAAACCATTTTCCAGTTCGTACACATCCGTCGGCGTCATGCTGCCGTCGATGGGTAGTACTTCTACGGCGGCTTCCTCTCTTACATTGTCGATGTCGTTGGATACGACCGCGATGTATGGCGCGATCACTAGCGAAACGATCGACATGAGCTTAATCAAAATATTCATCGACGGGCCAGAAGTATCCTTGAAGGGATCACCGACAGTGTCGCCCGTTACGGAAGCCTTGTGTGGCTCCGATCCTTTGTAGTACATTTGGCCGTCGATCAACACGCCTTTCTCGAAAGATTTCTTGGCGTTGTCCCAGGCACCGCCCGCGTTGGACTGGAAAATTCCCATCAACACGCCCGACACGGTAACTCCCGCCAACAGGCCACCCAATACTTCGGGTCCCATCGTAAAGCCGATAAGTACCGGGGTAATCAGGGCAATGGCACCGGGCAGAATCATTTGCTTCAAAGACGCCTGCGTAGAAATGGCTACGCACTTTTCGTACTCGGGTTCGGCCTCGTACTCCATGATACCGGGAATTTCGCGGAACTGGCGGCGCACCTCGTTCACCATTTCCATCGCGGCTTTACCCACCGCCGAAATGCAGAGCGCACTAAAAATAAACGGAATCATGCCCCCTACAAACAGTCCGGCCAACACATCGGCCTTGTAGATGTCGATGGCCCGGATGCCCGCGATACCCACGAAGGCAGCGAACAGCGCCAGCGAAGTGAGCGCGGCAGAAGCAATGGCGAAGCCTTTTCCTGTAGCGGCAGTAGTGTTGCCCACGGCGTCGAGGTTGTCCGTGCGCTCGCGTACTTCGGGAGGTAGTTGCGACATTTCGGCGATACCACCTGCGTTGTCAGCGATTGGCCCAAAGGCGTCGATGGCCAACTGCATGGCCGTGGTGGCCATCATACCTGCGGCGGCGATGGACACGCCGTAAAGTCCGGCGAATTTGTAGGAAAGGATGATTCCCGCCGCCAAAACGAGGATCGGCAGCACCGTCGATTCCATACCAACGGCCAGGCCGCCGATGATGTTGGTCGCGTGGCCCGTACCGGACTTCTGCACGATGGAGTCCACCGGATGCTTGCCCATTGCGGTATAGTATTCGGTAATGATAGACATCAAAGCACCCACGACCAGTCCCGTAACGATGGCGTAGAACACGCCGTTGGACGTGAATTCAAAGCCGCGCAGGTTGAGCGTTTCGGGTAGAATGCCTTTTACCAAAAAATAAGAAGTAATCAAAGTAATGATGACCGAAGCCCAGTTGCCCAGGTTCAGCGCGTTCTGCACCGAATCGGTTTCCTTGCTGATGCGCACGAAGAAAGTAGAAACCAGCGAAGCCAGCAAACCTACGGCGGCAATCATCATCGGCAGCAGCACGGGTGAGTACCCGCCGTAAGCGTCGGTGGAAGCCACGTCGATTTCCTGTCCCAGCACCATCGTGGCCAGAATCGTCGCCACGTAAGAACCGAACAGGTCGGCGCCCATACCGGCTACGTCGCCCACGTTGTCGCCCACGTTGTCGGCGATAGTGGCGGGGTTACGCACGTCGTCTTCGGGAATGCCCGCCTCGACTTTACCGACCAGGTCGGCTCCGACGTCGGCGGCTTTAGTGTAGATACCACCGCCCACGCGAGCAAAAAGCGCGATGGATTCGGCTCCCAGCGAGAAGCCGGCCAGCACCTCGATAGCTTTTCGCATTTCCTCGGAATTCAAAGGCAGACCAGCGGCAAAGGTTTGGTACAATATAATGAACAATCCGCCCAGGCCCAGCACGGCGAGACCCGCCACGCCCATGCCCATGACCGCGCCGCCCGTGAACGAAACCTGCAAAGCCTTGGCCAGCGAAGAACGCGCCGCCTCGGCGGTACGGACGTTGGCTTTGGTGGCGATTTTCATGCCGATGTAGCCCGCAAAGGCCGAGAAAATGGCTCCGATCAAGAAGGCAACGGCAATGAGGGGAGACGAGTTAACGGGCCGCTCCGGTGTACCTTCGTTTGAGCCCAGCCAAAACAACAGAGCCGCCGTAGGGAGCGCGAACATCGCCAAAACCCTCCATTCGGCTTTCAAAAAGGCAATAGCCCCGTCGGCAATGTAGCCCGATAACCGCTGCATCTCGGCGTTTCCGGCGGGCTGCTTGGTGACCCAATTGAATCGCCACGCGGTGTAAAGCAGTCCCACCACACCGAAGGCGGGCACCAGGTAAATAATACTATCCATTCTTAGTTTGTAATTGGTTTTGGTAGTGAAAAATCGGGCAAATATAGCGGATTGACCCGCACTTGCCCAAGCAATTTCAAAAGAGTAGTATTATTTGTCTCGATTGCTGGATAATTTGGCGCAAGCCGTTTGAACCCACTATCTTTGAATGTAGCGTGCCTGTTATACAACCTAAAATTTTCCATGAAAAAAATATTTGCCCTCTTTCTTTGCCTGGCCTCGCTGAACATTTCCCTCCTGGCTCAGGCCCCCAACCCCACTTCCGGCGAAATTTTCCTCGATCTCAAAAAGTTGAATGTCCTCGGCAGCGCGATGCACATCGCTGCTCACCCCGACGACGAGAACAGCTTGCTACTC
>JBBSKK010000448.1:0-3692 GCA_038256395.1 Cytophagales bacterium
TAGGCTGTAATTCAAATGCTACACTCCCCTCAACACTCACTCAATGCCAAACTTCCTCAAAAAAGAAATCCTTTACGAAAGCGAAACGACCACAGTACTGCGGGCGGTGCAGGAAGGCTCTACGGAGGAGGTGATCGTCAAAACACCCCGGCGCGGCGACTACTCGGGTATCTATAACGAGTACAACCTGTTGCGTGAGGACAGCCTGCGTTATAAAGTGCTGGCGGTCGAGTACATCGGGGACAAACCTTCCCTGATCCGTACCTACCTGCCGGGAAGTTCGCTCAAAACGATGATTGCCGAGGGAAATGCCGGGTTGGATTTCTTCTTCGAGTACGCAGCGGAAATCGCCCGGCAACTACAGGACATCCACGACCGGGGGATCATTCACCGGGATATTTCTGCTTATAATATAATCATCAATCCCCGCATGAAATGGGCGTCGATCATCGACTTCGACACCGCTTCCCAGACCCGTGCTTTACGGGTGTCGGTATTCGACACCACCTGGCAGGCGGGGCATGGCCACTACATTTCGCCGGAGCAGACCGGACGCATGAACCGCCTGGTTGACTACCGCACCGACTACTATTCGCTGGGCGTAGTGTATTACGAAATGCTGACCGGGGAGCTTCCTTTTTCGACCAACGATGTGCTAGAACTACTTAAAAATCAGGTGAATGTGCAGCCGCCGCGCGTGGATACCCTTGACCCTGATCTGCCAGCGGCGGTGGGGGAGTTGGTGGCCAAGCTGCTTGCCAAAGACGCCGAAGAACGCTACCAGTCGCTCGGCGGCCTGATGGCCGACCTCCAGTACTGTCGCAAAGCGTGGGGCGAGCAGAAGAAAATTCCCGGCTTCACGCCGGGAAGCCGGGACATGCCCTCCCGATTGAACGTTTCTCAGAAAATGGTGGGCCGGCAGGCCGAATTGGAGCAGGTACTTGATTTGTTCGACCGCGTCACGCATGGAGCCAGGGTGTTCCTGACCGTCGGGGGCCTTAGCGGCGTGGGCAAATCCACGCTGGTATTCGAGACCATCCGGCCCTTGACGGAGCGTCGGGAAATTTTGATGTGCGGTAAGTTTGATCCCCAGCAGCAAAATATCCCTTATTACGCCTGGATCGGAGCCATCGAGCAATGGGCCGAAAATGTTGCGAAAGAGCCATCCGCGCAGCAGGAGCGGTGGCGCGAACTGTTCCGGCAAAAACTGACGGGGCTTGACTCGATCCTGATCCGGCTGGTACCGCAATTGAAAATCATTTTAGACGAATCGCCCGACGCGGCCGAGTCGAACGCGACGGAAATGAAAAATCGGCTGCAGTATGCTCTGGGCTTGTTTTTTTCAGTAGTAGCTGGCCCGACCCACCCGCTAGTGCTATTCCTCGACGATTGGCAGTGGGCCGACGACGATTCGATCAGGCTGCTGGAAAGCGTCGTGGGCAATCCAAATCTGCGCCACTTGCTGCTGGTAGCTGCCTATCGCTCCGACGAGGTGAACACTGGACACCCATTTTACGCGCTTGGTCAAAATCGGTCGGCCAACCAAGATGCTGAAAAAGATGATTCGGAAATTCGCCATTCTCTTCATTTGGATACATTATCCGAAGCCAACACGCACGAACTTTTGCGACAAACCTTTCCAGGGGAGAGCGAAAACAACCAGCCGCAGCTTGGCGAACTGGCTCACCTCGTTTTTTCTAAAACCCAGGGCAATCCTTTTTTCATAGATCAGTTCCTGAATCTGCTGTTTGAGCGAAAGCTGCTTTGGATGAATCCCCGGGATCGAAATTGGGAATGGAATTTGGACAAAATCGGAGAAATGGCCATTTCGGAAGACGTGGTGAAGGTTATTTTGGAGAAAATAAGAACCCTCACACCCGAAACCCTGCGGGCACTCACCGTGGCGTCGGCGGTCGGGAACACGTTCAGCCTGAAAACGACTGCCGTTCTGCTGGAACGTAAAATCTCGACGATACACCAGCAATTGTGGCCTGCCGTGCAGAATAACTGCATCACTCCTGACCAAAGCGACTACAAAAACGTGCCGGAAATTTATGAAAATGCCAAGTCCGACACGGTCTTTCACTTCGCCCACGATCGTATTCAGCAGGCACTTTATGAAGGGATTGACCCGGAAGACCGGAATTCGCTACATTTTGCCATCGGGCGGAGTCTGCTGCGCAATGCGAAAACCGAAGAACGGCTGTACGAAATAGCCAACCATTTGTTAAAAGCGCCCGATTTGGTGCGGGCTTCGCCGGAGGTGGACACCATGGCCGATGCCCTGCGACGGGCCGGCGAAAAGGCGTACCGGTCGGCAGCACTCGACAATGCTTTTCGTTACCTGGCCCTCTGGGAAAATTTGCAGACGGTACCCACCAACGACTCGCTGCCGCAGTACCGGATGTTGATTGAAACCGCCCATTTGAGCGGACGTGGGGATGAATCGGCTGTTTATGAAGCCAAAGCATTGGACCTGGCCCGGACACAACCCGAGCGGAGTGCCGTTTTTGAAACCATGATTATGAGCTACACCGCCACCGACAAGCTGCCCAAGGCCATCGAGCTGTCGCGCCAGGCGCTGGCTGAGCTTGGCGTAAGGCTGCCCCAAAAAGCCCGCAAATGGCAGGTGATTTACGCTGCCCTGCGGTCGCGCATCTTGCTGCCAGAGGCAAAGCTCTCTACTATTTCGGACTGGCCCGAAATGACCGATGACCTGCACCGCTGGACGATACGGCTCTTGAATGCTTCCCTTTCCGCATACTTCCTGCACGATTTTGCTACCTATCCGCTTTTGATTTTCAAAATGGTGAACCTACACACCCGGCATGGCACCACCCGGGAGGCCGTAACTGCCTTCGGCTCCTACGGCTTAATATTGGCCGGCACTATGAACGCTCCCGAAATTGGATATGTGGCGGGGAAACAATCACTCCAATTGCTCGACAAATTTCAGGCCGACGAACTGGTTGCTTTGGCGGGTTTCATCGACAATACCTTCATTGCCCACTGGAAAGAACCCATTGCCGAAATGCCCGACCAATGCCTCCACATCTATCAGCAGGGGCTTACGAAAGGAGATATTTGGTATTCGGGCTGGAACCTCTACATGAGTGCGGTGTACAGGCTGTATGTTGGCGGCAAGATGTCCGTTCTGATCGACGCCATCCGAGTCCATCGTAGTTTTTGTGTCCAGCATAATCTTCCCAACCCTCGCCCCAGGGCGGAACATGATCTGCATTTTGCTCATCAGTTAAGATTCGCCAACTTCTCAGATGCAGCATTCGATTTGAATCATCTGATTGCCGGATTTATTGAATCGGCCGACCTCACCGCCCTGTTTCACGCTTATTTCCACCATGCCCTTTGCGCTCTGTGGCTGGGTAATTTGGAGAATGCCTGGCAGTTGTTCCGCCAGGCGGATGCGTACGGCGAGTCCTCGAAGAGCAGTTTTTCCTATCCCTTCTTCAAGGTATTCCAGGCTTTGGCCGGATTGGGAATTTACCAAAATGCGGATGCCACTACCCGAAAGTCAATAAAGAAGCGAGTGGAGGGGAATTTAAAACACTTGACCAAGGCGGCTGAAATGCAGGAAGCAAACTACCGCTGGGCGGAAGTACTGGTACGGGCGGAATACGATCACGTACTACGGAACGATTTTCAGCACAGGTCATACCAACAATCAATAGAAA
>JBBSKK010000449.1:0-3691 GCA_038256395.1 Cytophagales bacterium
CAGGCCTGGAAGAAAAAGTTTTTCCTGGTGGAATTTGTGGGCAACCCAGCCCGCTCGCCCATCTGGTCGTTTGGCTTAAAGCCCAAGGGAGCATCGTTCGTGCTGGATGGTGAGCAAAAGGTTCTGAGCGGATTGTTGCCAACGGGTATCCGTTTCGGTCCCGATGGCGCACTGTACGTGGCCGACTGGCTCAATGGCTGGGATACCAAAAACACCGGACGCGTGTGGCGGCTGGACGTGACGGGCGATAAAGACGATATGCGGGTACTGCGCCAGGAAACCCTCCGCCTTATGCAGCTCGACTACGCCGCCCAAAATGACAACGCCCTGCTGGGGTACCTGTCCAACCCCGATATGCGTATCCGCCAAAAGGCCCAACTCGAACTGGCCAATCGCGGTGCAAAAGGTGTGGCGGTTTTTGAAAAAGCGTTGGCCCAAAAAGACAATCAATTAGCGCGTATCCATGCAGTATGGGGATTAGGGCAACTGGCGCGGGAAAAAGAAAACTATGGCATACCGCTGCTGGACTACGTGAAAGATGCCGATCCGGAAATCGTGGCGCAGACCGCCAAAGTGATGGGCGACGCCGCCATTGCGGCGGTTGGGCCCCTGCTGGTACCCATGCTGACAAGCCCCAATCCGCGCGTGCAGTTTTTCGGAGCGCAATCGCTGGGCCGGGTGGGTTACAAGGCATCCGTACCCGCTTTGCTAAAAATGATCGAAACCAACCAAGACGAGGACCTCTACTTGCGCCACGCGGCCGTAGTAGCCCTGGCCCGCCTCAACCAGGCCGAGCCGATCATCGCCCTGGCCAATAGTCCCAACAAATCGTTGCGGCTGGCTGCGGTACTAGTGCTGCGCCGCTGGGGCAACGAGAACGTCCGCCTGTTCCTGAACGATAAAGACGAGTACATCGTGGCCGAAGCCGCGCGCGCCATCAATGACGATATGTCCATTCCCGGTGCGCTGCCAGCCCTAGCCGCCACCCTCAACGAAACCCGCTTTACGTCCGAACCCCTTTTACGCCGGGCCATCAACGCCAGCTTGCGGGTAGGCGGTGAAGTGCAATTGCAAGCCTTACTCGATTTTGCCAAACGGAAAGATATCAGCAAGGAGCTCCGCACTGAAGCCCTCGCCGCGCTGGGTACCTGGGCCAGCCCATCAGTACTGGATCGCGTGGATGGCCGTTACCGCGGCGTAATTAAGCGCGACCCGGTGGCTACTCGCGCCAAAATAGAGCCCACCGTTGCTATTCTGTTGCAGGACAATCAGCCCGAAGTCATCGTCGCCACCGCCGACATGATGAGCAGCCTGGGGATTACAGCCTACAATCCTAAACTGGTAGAAATTTTGAAAGACAGCAAATCGCCCGATGTACGGGCGGCCATGCTGACGGCTTTGAGTACATTGAAGTACAGCACGATGGAACCGATCATCAAGCAGGGAATGAACGATGCCGACGAGAACGTCCGCGCGCGGGCATTGAGCCTGGTGGATGGCTCGATCCTCTCGCCCGCCGCGCTGGCCGACGTGGTCAATGTGGTGTTTGAGAAAGGTTCGGTCAAAGAACAACAGCAGATACTGCGAACCCTGAGTACCCTACCTCCCGCCAAAACGGAGCCCATCCTCGACCGGCTCGTGACCCGGATGGAGAACAAGGAACTCTCGCCCAATATCAATCTGGAATTGACCGAAGCAGTGGATTCTACCAAATCGGAACGACTCCGCTCGCGTTTGGCATCCTCGCAACCCAAGGGAGAAGGCGTGGCTAATTTCATGGATGCGCTCATGGGCGGTGATCGACAGCAGGGAAGCAGGTACTTTTATACCAACTCCACGGGACAGTGCGTACGCTGCCATGCCATCAACGGGCGCGGCGGTGAGGTAGGTCCTTCTTTGACTAAAATTGGTGCCACACTCAGCCGGGAAAAATTACTCGAAGCGCTCGTGGAACCCAGCGCGCGGCTTTCGCCGGGCTACGGCACAGTGATGCTTACGCTCAAAGACGGGCAGGCGGTATCGGGAATCCTTACGGAGGAAACGCCAGAGGAGCTGGTTTTGAAAACGTCCGAGGCTGAGCCGCTGAAGGTACCCGTAGCCCGCATCGCCAAGCGCGAGAACCTGCCATCGAGTATGCCGCCGATGGGGTATATTATGTCCAAAAGGGAAATCCGGGATGTAGTAGAGTTTCTGGCGAATTTGAAGTAGGAAAATTTAGTTAAATTTCTAGCCGATGCCAGAAATAAGCCGCTTTTTTGGAATAATAATCAAAATGTTTTACAACGACCACGCTTCACCCCATTTTCATGCGGAGTAAGGTGATGAGGAAGCACTATTTGATATTCAAACGTTGGAAATACTGGAAGGCTATTTATCTAGGCGTGCGAAAATGCTGGTTGTAGACTGGGCTTTGGAACATCGTGAGGAATTGATGATCAATTGGGACAAAGCACGAAAACCAGAAGAATTGAGTAAAATTGAGCCATTACAATTACTCTACCCAGCTATTTTTAGTTTCTGATAATCAGTTAATTGTCTTTTTATCCATCGAAGTAATACGATAAGAGTTTTCTCAATTTGAAAAGTCAAGGTAGCTCCGCCCCGGAAATGCTCCCGGATTATGTCTATGCCCTTCCTGACGAAACTCCTGCATTTGTAGCCGTGTTTCTTCACTTTTATCTTCTGTACTTTTACGTGATGGTAGATACCCATGTTCCTGCACACACCGTAGGCTATGCCGACCAGCGCCACCAGCTTTCTCAGTTTTTCTGGCGACTTCAAATGAGTCTTCTCCAAGTCAAAACCCCGACCTTTCATCGACTGAAAAAAGCATTCGATTGTCCAGCGTTTCCTGTAGAGCTGCCCCATGAATTTGACGTTGACCGTGCCAAACAAAAACAGAGAATCGCCATCTTCCAAACGTCTGGCCCAAACATCTCCTACCACCCCATCAACCAAGCAGTCCTTGAATGTCGAAGGGGCTTCGCGCGACAGGCCCAAGTCCTCGACTCGCCGCACCCGCCCGTCGTACGACTCGATCGAATGATGCTTCGGCATCCGCATTGTAAAATCTATACTATTGTTCTTTAAGTATTTAATCCACCTGTGGCCAATAAACTCACGATCCCCGACTATGTAGCCTATGCGGTCCTTGCCAACCACTTCAAGACATAAGTCAAGCAGATCCGCCCGGTCTTCGCACGCTGAATTCCCACCCTTATTTTTCAAGATTTCCCAATAAAGCGGCACCTCAAAGTCTCCGCAGCCTACGGTCACCATCAGCATGTTGATGCGGCACTTTCCAAATTCCCAGTTGGTTCTGTCGATGCAAATCCGAAGCTTGCGCTTCACGGGCAGAAGGCACACGAGAAGTGCAGCAACCTGTCGGTAGTCAAGCTCTGCCTCCCGGAAAAAGTCCTGAATGCGCACCTCATTAGAACTCAATTTCGCCGCATCGTTGAGATACTGGGCTAGCTCGCAAAATTGAACATTTCTACTTTTTATTAGCCCCACTACAAACCTGCCGCTGAATTTTTGCCTGGCCAGGTTCTTCACTATTTGGGCCTTTGCTAAAACACTTGTAATTTCGTCAGCGAGCCGCTGGTTCATGGGAAAGTCCGGTTTTTGTAGTTTCGTCACCACAAATATCGGCTTTCCCTTTTAACGCACAGATTTTTAGTAGGGTACAGTA
>JBBSKK010000450.1:0-3682 GCA_038256395.1 Cytophagales bacterium
CAAATTCCGAATAGCTGCGAATAGACTCCGTACCTACCAGCAGGTTAATGCGGTGCTTATCGCCCAGGGTTTTGTTGTAAGTCAAGGTATTGTACCACGTCCAGGTAAAGCCGAAGTTGTTATCGGCGCGCAGGGTATTGGTACCCGACATTTCCGGCGACTCGGGGTCGTTGGCGCGGTAACGGCGCACGTTGAACGTGTTGTAGTCTACGCCGAACTGCGTCTTGGCGGTCAGGTTTTTCAGGATGTCCAGCTCGGCGTAGGCGTTGCCAAACAGGCGAAGTTCCTTTTCCTTGTTGTCTTTGTTGCGGAACAGTTCCGCCTCGGGGTTGCGGGAGTTGTCGAGGCCCGAGCCGACACCTCCGGCGTAGTAGCCGTTCACGTCGAAGCGGGGAATGATGGGCGGTAGGCGGTAGGCGAACGAAATCGGGTTGCTTTCACTTTGGTTGCCGTTTGATTGTCCCACGCGCTCGCCGTAGCCCACTTGCAGGTTTTCGCCCACGCGGAAGCGCTTGGTGACGTTGAATTCCGTGTTGGCCCGCAGCGAGTAGCGCTTGAAATAGGTGTGTTTCATGATGCCCTGCTGGTCGAAGATGTTGGCCGACATGGCGTAACGCGCAGACTCGGTAGCGCCCGATACGCCGAATTGGTGATTCTGAATGGGCGCGGCCTCAAAGATGGCATCGAACCAGTCTGTTCCCTGCTTGTTGGCGCGGGTGATCAGGTTACGGGAATTGAAATCGTATTTGCTTTCATCGACTTCACCCTCTTCTTTGCCCGGCGGATTGGTGTAGTCCGGGATGACGGGTGTCTGACCTTTCCCAAAGATCGTGATATTGGGGTAAGAAAGCGTCGTACCCGCCGGATACGCCCCGTCCACCAGTTTGCTGGTATTCTGACCGTTGATGCGCGATTCCCACAGCAGGTCGGCGTACTGTTGGGTATTCAGCAAATCCAGAAAACGCCAGGCTTTCTGCTGGCCGTAGTAGGCATCGTAGGTAAATACGGGCTTGCCCGCCTTTCCCTTCTTGGTCGTGATGATAACTACCCCGTTGGCCGCCCGCGACCCGTAGATCGAAGCCGCCGAGGCGTCCTTCAATACCTGCATCGACTCGATGTCGTTCAGGTTGAGTGTATTCAGGTTTTCCTTAGTCGGCGTGCCATCGATAACGTACAGCGGAGAGTTGTCGTTAATGGTACCGAATCCCCTTATACGCACCATGACGCCGCCGCCGGGCGAGTTGTCGTTTCCGACATTGACGCCCGCCACGCGGCCCTGCATGGCTTGGGCCAGGTTGGTGGCCGGAACCGAGAGCAGTTGCTTGGTATCCACCGTAGCCACGGCTCCCGTAATGTCGCGCTTCGACTGCGAACCGTAGCCCGTCACGACTACCTCGCTCAGGCTTTTGGTGTCCTCGTCGAGACTTAAATTGATGGTACTCTGGTTGCCCACCGTAATTTCTTTCTTCACAAAACCAATGGAAGAAATGACCAAAATGGCGTCGTTGTCGCGCACATTCACGGCAAAATTCCCGTCGGCGTCGGTGACCGTGCCCACGGTCGTGCCTTTCACCTGCACATTCGCGCCGGGCAAAGCGGTGTTGTCGGTAGCCGACGTTATCTTTCCCGTGACGCGCCGATCCTGCGCCTGAATAGCCAAGCTACTCAACAGCAAGAACATACCCATAGCCCATTGGGCCATTACTCGTAAATTCTTTTCCATAAAAAGAGTTTGTAAAATGATTGAAGGGTAAAAATTTTGTAAAAATAGGCAAATGTACCTTTCGAGATTCCGTCGGTAGATTATTTATTCTTTACGAAAAAAAACAGGCCTACAACGCCGCCCCCAAACCGCTTTTTTCCGAACCTATCCCCCACCTTTCCGGTTAATACGCGGATAACCTAACCACCCAATTTCCCCACTTTTGAAATCTTCCAATACCAAAGACCTGACGGGCTACGACTACATCGACGTGCAGGGTGCCCGCGAGCATAATCTCAAAAATATCGACGTATCCATTCCGCGCAACCAACTGGTGGTGGTGACGGGCATCAGCGGCAGTGGCAAGTCGTCGCTGGCTTTCGATACGATCTACGCCGAGGGGCAGCGGCGCTACATGGAGAGTTTTTCGTCTTACGCCCGAGGCTTCATCGGCGAGATGGAGCGGCCCGACGTGGACAAGATCAGCGGCCTGTCGCCCGTAATCAGCATCGAGCAGAAAACCACCTCTCGTAACCCGCGTTCCACGGTGGGTACCGTTACCGAAATCTATGACTTCCTGCGGCTACTGTACGCCCGAGCTGGCGAGGCGTTCAGCTACGTGACGGGTCGCCGGATGGTTAAGCAGTCGCAAGACCAGATCATCGACCAAATCCTCAGTCAGTTCGAGGGGCAGAAAACGACGCTACTGGCCCCTGTCGTGAAGGGGCGTAAGGGCCATTACCGCGAACTGTTCGTACAAATCGCCCGGCTGGGCTACACCAAAGTCCGCGTGGACAGCGAGGTGCAGGACATCCTGCCCAAGATGCAGCTCGACCGCTATAAGGTACACGACATCGAAATCGTGGTGGACCGCCTGGTACCCGCCGCCGACGAACGTTTCCGCCTGAGTCAGTCCGTGTCCACGGCGCTGAAACAGGGCAAAGGCGCCATGATGATTATGGATGCGAAGGGCGAGGCGCAGTACTTTTCCCAAAACCTCATGGATCCCGAGGCGGGCATCAGCTACGACGATCCGGCCCCGAACTCCTTCTCATTCAACTCACCCTATGGCTGGTGCCCCAACTGCCAGGGGCTGGGCAAGGTCGAGGAAATCACCGAGGAATCCATCATGCCCGACCGCTCGCTGAGCATCAGCCGGGGCGGCATTGCGCCGATGGGCGAGTACCGCGAAGCCTGGATTTTCAAGCAGTTGCAAGTTTTGCTCAAACCCCACAAGGTCAACCTCAGTACGCCGCTGGAAAAATTCCCGCCCGAGGCCATCGAACTGGTGCTGTACGGCAGCGACGAACCCGTGCCGGTTCCTTCCAAAAAGTACCCCGGCACGAAGTGGGACACCAAGTTCGATGGCATCATCAATTTCCTGAAACGCCAGCAGGAAAACGGCTCCGATAAGATCCAGGATTGGCTCAAAGATTTCATGGTCATCCGCCCCTGCCCCGAGTGCAACGGCTTGCGTCTGCGCCAGGAATCTTTGCATTTTATTATTGATAAAAAGAATATCGCCGAACTGGCCGAGATGGACATTCGCGAGCTGGCCGACTGGCTAGTGGACCTAGAAGACCGCCTGGAAGACCGTCAAAAAGTCATCGGCCACGAGGTGTTGAAGGAAATCCGCAAGCGCGTCGGCTTTTTGCTCGACGTCGGGCTGGACTACCTGACGCTCAACCGCTCGCTGCGGACGCTGTCGGGCGGCGAGGCGCAGCGCATCCGGCTGGCCACTCAGATCGGCACCCAACTCACGGGCGTGCTCTACATCATGGACGAACCCAGCATCGGCCTGCACCAGCGCGACAACGAGCGGCTAATCGGCTCGCTGAAAAATCTGCGGGACTTGGGAAATACTGTGCTGGTCGTCGAACACGACAAGGATATGATGCTGGCTTCGGACTACATCGTGGACATCGGCCCCGGTGCCGGACGCCACGGCGGCCACATCGTAGGACAGGGCACGCCGGAGGA
>JBBSKK010000451.1:0-3673 GCA_038256395.1 Cytophagales bacterium
GCGTGTCGCGGATGCCGCCGTCGATGCAGGCGGCCTTGATGCCCTTGCCCGTGGCGGTGGCAGTCATCACGCCGCCCCACTGGGTTCCTTTTTCGTCCCGGCTGGTATCCCAAATGACGAACGAATTCTCGTGCATGGCGTCGAGCATCTTTACCCGAAACTCCATCTCGCCGCTCAGCATGGCGTTGGGCGCACTTTTCACCGTAAAGGCAAAGCCCGCCACGGTGCGGTACTCGCGCAGCGGCACAATGCGGTTGGGCAGGGCCTGGTTCATCAGGCAAAATTCCCGCAGCACGTCGTTGACGGCTCCGGTGTAAAGCTGCTCGAAGCGCGAGAGGAGTTCTTCGTCCGAAATAGGGAAGGTTTTGGTGGAAATATATTCCCTTTCCTGAATGATCTTTTCCAGATTCATCATCCCGACTTCTTTTTGGTATTGGCTGGTGCCGTTTGAGGTGGCTTTCATTTTGTTTAATTGTTTAATGGTGTAACGGGAACGCCCGCCCGGTGAGTAATTGATGTTGAATAGTTGAATAGTTGAATAGTTGAAGATTGCCGAAAGCCAACAGTTCCCTGTCAGGCTGAGCGAAGTCGAAGCCCGTCCGCTAAACGCCCGCACTTGCCAGAAACCCGCCGTCCACGGGCAGGGTGATGCCCGTCACAAAACCTGCCGCGTCATCATTGATGAGCCAGTTCATGGCACCGATCAGTTCGGGCGCTTCGCCGAAGCGTTTGAGGGGCGTGTGGCCCATGATGCTTTGGGCGCGTGGGGTTTGGGAGCCGTCTTCGTGAAACATTATCTTGCGGCTGCGGTCGTTGAGGAAAAAGCCCGGCGCAATGGCGTTGACACGGATATTGGCCGGGGCCAGGTACGCCGCCAGCCATTGGGTAAAGTTGGCAATGCCGGCCTTGGCGATGGCGTAAGCCCCAACCTTGGTCAGCGGGCGGTAGCTGGTCATGGAGGCGATGTTGACGATGTTGCCGCGCTTGTGTTCGGCCATGTCGCGGCCAAAAACGAAGCAGGGGATCACCGTTCCCATCGTGTTGACGTCGATCACGCTTTGGAAAACGTCCATTTTAAGATTGAAAAAACCTTTCACGGAATCGTCGTCCAGCAGTTCCCGTTCGTCGAACTCGGTAATGTTGGTCAGGGCTTCGTTCTGGTTGCCGCCCGCGCCGTTAATGAGGACATTACAGGGGCCGAGTTGCTCGTTCACTGCGTCGCGGGCCGCTTTGACAGAAGATTCGTCGGAGACATCGCAACTGACGGAGATGGCCGTGCCGCCTGCCTGGCGGATTTCGTCTTCGACACTTTTCAGTTTGTCCAGGCTGCGGCCAAGTAGTGCTACTTTATAGCCCTGCCGTGCCAGGTCCCGCGCCATTTCGGAGCAGAGCGTTCCGCCAGCGCCGGTGATTACCGCTACTTTATCCATTTCATTCATTTGATAACCAGTTTTTTATGTTGTAATAAGAAATATCGCCGATCAGTCCTTGCAATAATTCCTCGTCTTGGGGCAACAGACCCGTTTCCACCCATTCACCCAGTAGATTGCAAAGTATCCGACGGTAGTAGTCGTGGCGGGTCATGGAAAAAATGCTGCGCGAATCGGTGGTCATGCCGATGGCCGTACTGAGCAGTCCGTAGCTGGCCAGGGTTTTTATTTGGTCGGTGATGCCTTGGTAGTGATCGTTGTACCACCAGGCGGGGCCAAACTGAATTTTCCCGGCCACGCCATCTTCCGAAAAAGAACCCGTGATAGAGGCGAAAGCGGCGTTGTCGGCGGGATTGAGGGTGTAAAGAATTGTTTTGGGCAAACTTACCGCCACATCCAAATCATCCAGCAGAAGGCAAATTGAGGCGATGTCGGCGGTGTGCCCGATGGCCGCGAAGCCGCCCGCACCGCCGACTTTGTCGCGTAGCATCGAACTCGTGTAGCGGAACGCGCCAATGTGTAGCTGCATTTTCCACTCGCGTTTGGCGTATTCTTTTCCCAAAAAATAAAGTAAGTGCGATTGTAATTTGACGACGGACTCCTCGTCGAGTGTTTTTTCATTTAAAACTTTTTGAAAAAGCACGGTAGCCTGTGCTTCGTCGATTGGAAGGTAACGAAAGCCCGAGTCGAAGGAATGATCCGAGAGCAAGCAGCCGCATTTCATGAAAAAATCTAACCGAATTTCAATGGCTTTTTTGTAGGAATCGAGGTCGGTTATTTTGACCTCAGTTTGCCTTTCGATCTTTTCCAGCCAAGGCCAAAAAGCATCCTGACCGAAAGCCAGGATGCTGTCGCCGCGTAATGAGGGCAAACATTCAAATCCCACTTCCTGGGCCGCGAATGCCTGGTGGTATTCCAATGAATCAGCCAGGTCGTCGGAGGTGCAGAGCAATTCGACGTTGAATTTTTGTAAAATGGCTTGCGCCTGAAAATCGTTTTCTGCCAAAAAACCATTGGCTTGCTCCCAAATAGCCGCCGCATTGCTTTCATTCAAAATTTCCTCTATCCCAAAAATAGTCCGCAACTCCATGCAAGACCAGTGGAAAAGCGGGTTGCCAACTGTCTTTTTCAGACACTTGGCCCAGGCCATAAATTTGTCGAAGTCCGGCGCGTTGCCAGTGATGAGGTACTCGGGAACGCCGCAGATACGCATGGCGCGGTGCTTGTAGGGGTCGTGCGCTACCCAGACTTCGTTCAGGTTGCGGAAAGCCTTATTATCGGCGACGGCTTTGGGGTCGATGTGGTTGTGAAAATCCACAATTGGCAGTCCAGCGGCGACTTCGTGGTAAAGCCCGCGTCCGGTGGCGTTGTATAGCAGGAAATCGTTGGTTATGAATTTCATCGGCTTACGACTTCTTTTTTGTGATTTTGCTCAATGTCTGTTGGTTCGGGTTTCGCTTTTGAAAAAAACCAAATTACTGCACCGATGAACAAGCAGACTATGCCCGAGGCTATGGATAATCCTCCGCTCAACTCGTCGCGGTAGGGTAGCCCCATACCGATGAACAGCACGGCAGCAAACAGCAGCGAAATGGCGTAGAGGTATTTCAAGGCGTGCTCGAAATTCTTGTCCACTGAGGGCTTGTCTACGATAGGCGTGTTCAGTTTTTGGAACAAGGCGTCCACCCGCGCGAGGTAGGCGGGTTTGCCGTAGTTATTTAGGCCGGAGGCGAAGAAAATGACCAGGCAGACGATGATTTCAATCGTCGTGGCCATTTCCCAGGAAAAATACTGCGGCAGAGAATTCAGGACAATTCCGGTCAAAGCGCCCACGATCACCGTCAGCATCGCCCCGCGTGGCGTGGCTTTTCGGTTCACTATGCCCAATACCAGCGGCACACCCACCGGAATGGCGAAAATGCCCGTGAACAATTTGTTGGCCTCAAATGCTCCGCCGAAATCGTCGATGAACAACGCCCCGAGCAGTACGAGCAGCCCCACGAGGACTGAGGCGATTTTGGCCACCATAAATAGCTGCTGATCAGTGGCACTTTTGTTGATAAGTCGCTGGTAAACATCCTTAGAAAGTACACTTGCAACCACATTATATTCCGAGTTGAGCGACGACATCGTGGCCGCAAACATCGACGCGATCATTACGCCCATCAGACCGGGCGGCAGCAACATACTTGATATGGCGACGTAGGCCATTTCCTCCAGCGAAGGCGTGATCAGCCCTGACA
>JBBSKK010000452.1:0-3669 GCA_038256395.1 Cytophagales bacterium
CCGGTGTATCGGCGCAGCGGCGGCCACAGCTACCATTCCGCCGTGGCGGGGCCGATTGGCTCGATTTTGGCCCCCAACCTGGATATGCGCGAAAACGCCGACTTGCCCTTTGCCTCCACGCTTTGCGGCTCGTGCAGCAATGTGTGTCCGGTCAAAATCGACATCCACGAGCAGCTCTACAAATGGCGGCAGGTATTGGTAAAGGAAGGCCACGTGCCTTTTGGCAAGAAAGTCGCCATGCGGGCGATGACCTTCACGCTCTCGCACCCGGGCGTGTTCAAGACCGCCGGGAAAGTGGGCCGCAAAATGATGGGCCTCGCGCCCTTCACGGTCAGCAATGGCCTGAATCCCTGGTACAAGCAGCGCGAAATGCCCGAACCGCCCAAGGAAAGTTTTCGGGAATGGTTTTCAAAAAACAGAAATGGACAGTAAAGCTAATATCTTGGCAGCGATTGCCAAAAATCAACCACCCGCCACACCCTTGCCCAACATTGCGAACTTGGCGGTGGTGAATTACGATATTGTAGAAAAATTCAAAACTACCCTCAAAAACATTGGCGGTCAAGTAATTGAAATACAAAATCTTAATGAAGTAGTTTCCTACATAAAAAGCTATTTCAACGAAGGCCAACGCATTATTTCCACCATTCCGGAACTCGCCGCCGTCGCAGAAACCGACTGGCAAAGCCAAGACCCGCACACGCTGGAAAATGTCGAACTCAATATTCTGGAAGCCCAGTTTGGCGTGGCCGAAAACGCCGCACTCTGGCTGACGGAAGCACAACTCGGCCAGCGCGTCGCGCCCTTCATTACCCAGAATTTGGCCGTCGTTCTCGACCAAAACAATTTGATAGCCACCATGCACCACGCCTACGAGCGCATCGCCGACGCCGATTACGGCTTCGGCCTGTTCCTGGCCGGTCCCTCCAAAACCGCCGACATCGAGCAATCGCTGGTGCTGGGCGCGCACGGGTCTAGGAGTATGACGGTGTTTTTAAGGAGTACCTGAGTACCTGAGTACCTGAGTACCTGAAAAAAATAGATAATCAGCTTCATTTACTCGGATAATTTAAAATCTTAGGTACTAAGGCACTTTGGCACCTAGGTACTTTGCCCCTTTGCCCCTTTGAAAAATGACTCAACCCAACAACCCCCTGCACGGCGTGAAGCTGGAAGATATTTTGAATCATCTGGTCGCTACCTACGGCTGGGAAGAAATGGGGGAGATGGTGCCAATTCGATGCTTTACCCACGATCCAAGTGTCAAGTCCAGTCTGAAATTCCTGCGGCGGACGCCCTGGGCCCGGAAGCGGGTGGAGGAGATGTATTTGCGTAGTTTGGATTAGCGTTGGGGGGATTCTCCTTGCTCACCCCAGCAACTCCATCACCGCCTTCCCCTTCCCATCGGGCGTGGTATAAAAAGGCCGCTTCTCGATCTCGTACTCCGTATCGGGCGGGATGCCCAGCGCGTGGTAGATGGTCTGGTGGATGCCGTCGATTTTGACGGGGTTTTCGATGGACTTGCAGGGACGCTCGTCGGCGGTTTTGCCATAGACGAAGCCGCGCTTGACGCCCCCGCCAAACATCAGCATGGAGCAGCCGTCGGTGAAGTGACGGTGCATTCCGTAGAACTTCAGCTCGGAAAGAATATCCGGCTGCTGAACCTGCTCCTTCACCTTTTGGTCGGGGCGGCCCTCTACCATCATGTCGCGGCTGAACTCGCTGGCCAGTACGACCAATGTACGGTCAAGGTGGCCGCTTTGGTCGAGGTCTTGAATGAGTTGCGCCACGGGGCCATCGATCATTTTCTTCATATCGGCCATGCGGGTGTGGCCATTTTCGTGAGTATCGAAGCCCTTGAAGGGTTCGTACTCGGTCGTAACGCTGATGAATCGCGCACCCTGTTCGGTAAGCCGCTTCGCGAGCAAGCAGCCTAAGCCAAACTTTCCGGTGTTGTACTTGTCGTAGCTTTCCTTCGGCTCGGTGCTGAGGTCGAAGGCTTTGGCCTCGGGCGAGTTGAGGAGCATGTAGGCTTGCTCCATCGAGCGGCGCAGCGATTCTTTCTGGTAGTCACTGCCGTATTCGCCCATCGGGCTGCTACTGATGAGATCGTTGTAAAGCTGGTTGCGTCGCTCAAAGCGCTTCGCGTCCATGCCGACGGGCGGGCGGACGCTGTCCAGTCCCTGCGTCGGGTCGGGGATGAAGAAGGGACCAAACTCGTTGCCCAAAAAGCCCGAAGTATGAAAGGCTTTGAGTTCCTCGCCTTCCCCTAGGGTGAACCGCTGCCCGATGTCCACAAAAGCCGGAATGACTGGATTCTTCGGCCCGAGTTCCTTGGCAATCCAGGCACCGATGTGGGGCGCGGCCACAGTTTGGGGCGGCTCGTAGCAGGTGTGCCAATTATACTGGTGCCGCGAGTGCAGGATGTGGCCCAAATCGGCGGCCACATAAGAGCGAATCAACGCGCCCTTATCCATAACCTTACCGATGGATTCCAGCCCTTCGGAAAAGTGGATGCCGTCGAGAGCCGTCGGTACCGAAGGAAAGGTGCTGAGGACACGGTTGCCTTCCATGTCTTTTTCAAAAGGCGTGTAGCGTTTGGGGTCGAAGGTTTCGGTGTGGGCCATGCCACCCGCCATCCACAGCAGAATGACTGTGTCGGCGGTACCGTTGGTGCGGCCCGCTTCCTTGCTACAACTCGACAATAGGCTCGACATAGGCGCACCTGCCGCCAAAGCGGCCAGCGTAGCGGCACTGCTGTGTTGTAAAAATTCTCGACGATTCCAAGTGGTTTTCATGGTTTTGTATGGTAGCTTTTGTTTGAGGAGGAAAGGAGTTTACAGCGTTTCACAAACAATCCCTTCAACAATATTACCCTTTCCTCCTTTTCTCCCTCCTCCCTTCCTCCCCTTTCTAAAAAATCAATTGAAACTCAGGATGCAGCACAATAGCCCAGGCCAGATCCTCAATAGCCTCAACGCTCGGATTCTTGCCTAGCATTTTCTCCGCCACGGCAAGTTCACTCGCAAGAGGATCACGGCCCAGGCCGCGACGGTAAAGCGCCTTTACCAATGCGGTAGAACTGGGAGCATGCGCTTTCCACTTTAAGGCACCTTTCTCAATGGAAGAATTAAATTTTTCTCCGTTCGTCAGTTCAAGCGCCTGTAATAAATTGGCTTGTGAACTGCGGCTCGTACTGACTGTTTCGCGATTGGGCCTCCCCAAGGCGGTCAAAAAAGGATCGTTCTTAACCAACGAAGCGCGGGTAAAGGGAATTTCCTGCATGATACTTTCAGGCAGGCGTTTGAGCACTACCGCCGAGTCAGGATAAACGGGGTTGAAGGCCACGCTCACCGCATCGGCGAACTGCTCGGCGGTAAGGCGGCGGCGCACCATGCCGTTGAACACGTAGCTGGGAGCCGTGAGTAAGTCCGGCTCCTTCACGCCGACGGAGGGCATTTGGTAGGTTTTGGAAGTAAGGATAGTGAACATCAGCTTTTTGATGTCGTAATCATTTTTCACGAAATCGTAGGCCAGCCAGTCGAGCAAATCCTGGCTCCACGGCAGATTGTCCATCACATCCACGGGTTCCACGATGCCGCGCCCCATGAGTTGCGCCCAAACCCGGTTGACGAGTGTCCGGTACAAGCGTCCGTCCTTGGGCTGCAC
>JBBSKK010000453.1:0-3662 GCA_038256395.1 Cytophagales bacterium
ATCGTCAACGCCGGGCAAATCGGTATCTACGACGAAATACCAAAGGAAACGCTGGAACTGGTCGAGGACGTGCTGCTCAACCGCCGTCCCGACGCCACTGAGCGGCTCGTAACTTTTGCCGAAACGGTATCCCAAAAAGGCCGTGTCCAAACCGGCCCTGACCTGACCTGGCGCGAACAGCCCGTGCGGCAGCGCCTCAGCCATTCGCTGGTGAAGGGCATTACCGACTACATCGAAGAAGATACCGAGGAATGCCGCAAATTATTCGACCGCCCGCTGGAAGTGATCGAAGGGCCATTGATGGATGGCATGAGCATCGTGGGTGATTTATTTGGGGAAGGAAAAATGTTCTTGCCGCAGGTAGTGAAGTCGGCGCGGGTGATGAAAAAAGCCGTAGCTTATTTGCAGCCCTACATCGAAGCCGATAAAAGTGCCGAGGCCAAAGCGGTCGGTAAAATCCTGATGGCGACCGTGAAAGGTGATGTCCACGACATTGGCAAAAATATCGTGGGCGTGGTACTTGGCTGCAACAGCTACGAAATCATCGACCTCGGCGTGATGGTGCCCACCGACAAAATCCTGGCCGCTGCCAAAGAACATAACGTGGACATCATCGGCCTGTCGGGCCTTATTACGCCTTCGCTGGACGAAATGGTGGGCGTCGCCAAGGAAATGGAGCGACGCGGAATGACCATGCCGCTGCTCATCGGCGGGGCCACGACCTCGCGCATCCACACCGCTGTCAAGATCGACCCGCACTATTCCGGCCCGGTCATTCACGTCCTGGACGCCTCGCGCTCGGTACCCGTGGCAGGTAAACTCACCCAAAGCGACCAAAGTCAGGCCGATGTGCTGGCCGAGATCAAAGCAGAATACGCCCAACTCCGCGAAGACCACGCCAAACGCCAAACCGACAAGCAGCACTTGCCCATCGAAAAGGCCCGCGCGAATGCGGTTCAAATCAATTGGAACGAATACATTCCGACTCGCCCGCAATTCCTGGGGACGCGCGTCCTGGAAGATTACGATTTGGCCGAAATCGCTAAGTACATCGACTGGACGCCCTTTTTCCAGACCTGGCAACTTCATGGTAAGTACCCGGCGATTTTTGAGGACAAAGTCGTGGGACAGGAAGCCCAAAAACTGTACGAAGACGCGGCGGTGCTGCTGGGCGAAATCATCCGCGACAAATCCCTGCAAGCCCGCGCCGTGATCGGCTTCTGGCCCGCCAACCGCATCGAGGACGATATTCTGCTGCACGATTTCGAGGAATTGAGCCAGGAAATCCCCTGCGAACGCCACGGCTCGCACACGCACGTGGAGTACAAAATCAGCCGCCGCAGCGCGGAGGGAGTATTGGCTCACACGTCACCGTGGTCTGTGTCATCACAGACCTTCACTCCCGACACGCTCGACGGCGGCGCAGTCGTGGCCGACACGCTTACCGTGCTGCACCACCTCCGCCAGCAAAGCCCAAAAGCCGCGCACCTGCCCAACTACTGCCTGTCCGATTTCGTGGCCCCGCTCGAAAGCGGCCACACCGACTACCTCGGCGGTTTTGCCGTTACGGCGGGCCTGGGCATCGAGGCCCTTTTGGAAAAATACGAACGCGAACACGACGACTACAACAGCATCATGGTCAAGTCACTGGCCGACCGCCTGGCCGAAGCCTTCGCCGAACTAATGCACGTGCGCGTCCGCAAAGAATTCTGGGGCTACGCCGCCGACGAAAGTTTGGACAACGAACTGTTAATCAAAGAAAAATACCGGGGCATCCGCCCTGCTCCCGGCTACCCGGCCTGTCCCGACCACACCGAAAAACGCGCCCTATTCGAACTCCTGGACGCCGAAAGAACAGGCATCACCCTCACCGAAAGCTATGCCATGTACCCGGCCAGCAGCGTGAGTGGCTGGTACTTCGCCCACCCCGACAGCCGTTATTTTCCCGTTGGCAAAATTCAAAAAGACCAGGTAGAGGACTACGCCCGGCGGAAGGGGATGTCGGTCGAGGATGTAGAGCGGTGGCTGTCGCCGGTGTTGGCTTATTGAGTCCGCTAACTTCCCGAAAGTTCAAACGCGGGCGGGCCCAGTTTTTCGGGAAGCTGATTAGGGCCGTTACTGATGTAAAGGATCTTCATGGTTTTCACTAGGGTAGGATTCTAAGGGTGCTACGCGTATGACTTTCGTTGGCAGGGAGGTGTCAGTTTTCTGCACCATTGACTTTGAGTCATTGAAGCCATAAATGTACTCGCTTTTCGGAAGTGCTTGACAAGAACTGATTGATTTCCTGCATTTTTTGGAAGTCTGATTCTTGCCAACAGAACATTCTTTTCCTTTGGATTTCTTTTTCCGTTTTTTAGGAACTTTCTTATGTACTGGTTTTTTATTCAGTTTATCATTTGGTTCAACAGCGTGCGTTCTACGAAGCGTCCCCGCCAAATTTTTCCATCTTTCTAAAAAGTAAAATTTAGGATTCCCTCTTTCTATTGCAAGGTATATCAAGGTTTTACTGCGAGATTTGAACAATTCAAATCTTACAACTTCGGAGATGAGTTTGTCCACTTTCGCTTCTGAATTGATTGGCGAATACCGCGAGATTAAGGATTCAAGGTTCATGTCGGTAAGGGTTTTTGTGAAAGTACAGGTCTTGGCAACTCTTAGAGTGGGGTCTGAATTTTCGCCTACTCTATTTTGTGAGTTCATCAAACGAAGGTTCAAAAGGTAAGTCGCAGAATATTTTTTTCGACTGAAATGAATGCAAAATTCTACGCAAATAATTGACTATCAGTATGAAGCTGTATTGAAAAAACTTGGTGAAGGCGAATGATGTTGTATGTCATTCAATTTCGTTATATTTGGCTTCCTATGAATTTTAAAATTAAAAAAGTGCACAGGGCTATGAAAGAGATTGTCTTTTTAGTAGAAGAAGCTGAGGAGGGCGGGTACACTGCCCGTGCGCTAGGCGAGTCCATTTTTACAGAGGGTGAAACAATGCAGGAACTCCGGGATAATATTCAAGATGCGCTAGACTGCCATTTCGATGATATATCAGAAAAGCCGAAAGTTGCCCATTTGCATTTTGTGAAGAACGAGGTGTTAGCTATTCATTAAGCGGATGAAAGTACCGAAAGCCATCAATGGCAGAGAGGTACAGAAACTTTTAGAAAAGCACTACGGCTATCACAAAACGAGACAGTCGGGGAGCCATATGAGGGCAACGACCCTAAGAAACGGGCAGCATCACGTCAGTATCCCAGACCATAACCCAATAAAAGAGAATACACTTAAAAGCATAATTAAAGACGTGGCATCTCACTTCAAAACCTCTACGAGTGAAATATGCCGTATACTATTCAACATCTAATGGGCTGCCATTTTGGTGATGAGGCTACGGATAGCCAGTGCACCGTTGACCATTAACCCTCTTCCAAGCTTTGAACCTAAAACAACAACTCCTGACTCACCTGAAAGAACTCCTCGACGCCCGCATGGCCGCGTCCATGAAAGCGATGGAGTTTGCGCAGGAATCCGCCAACGCCGAAGGCAAAAGCTCGGCGGGCGACAAATACGAAACGACGCGCTCCATGAGCCAGCTCGACCGCAATATGCACGCCCGGCAATACGAGCAGGCGCGGCAGGAAAATACCATCCTCGAGCGGCTC
>JBBSKK010000454.1:0-3660 GCA_038256395.1 Cytophagales bacterium
AAGCGCAAGTTAGTCCGCCACCTCAACGCCCTGCAAAAGCACACCAGCAACGAAGACATCCCCGTGGAGTACTGGCACATCCACACCACTTCCCACGAGAAAGACCTGATCGCCGACGAGGAATTCGAGGCCACTAACAAGCACCTCAACAAGGCCATCAACCACCTGCCCCGCCGCCAGCGGGAGGCCATTTTCCTGAAATTCTACATGAACATGAACAACCAGGAAATCTCCGACCTGATGAAAATCAATATTCAGTCGGTCTATAACCTGGTGTTTGGTGCCCTGAGCAACCTTAAAAAGAACATGACTTTGGAAAGCGTTACGCTCTAAGATTTTGGTTTGAATTTGGATAAGCGCGGCTTTCTTCGAGAGGCCACGCTTTTTTTGTGGCCACGGTTTGCCGCTGTTTTGCGTAAGGGGCAAACACATAGGTTCGCAGGTGCGCCTGTCCGACCCTACCTGAAAAACTTTGCCCCTTTGTGCCTTTGGATCGCAACGGCGAACCGTCTTTGTGCCTTTGTGCGCCACGGGGCGCCCCGCTCAACACTACCTTCGCCCACAAAAAAACACCATGCATCCCAACTCCACTCCATTGGCCGAGCGAATGCGGCCGCATTCACTGGACGATTATTTAGGTCAGCAAAAACTCGTCGGCCCGAACGGCCCACTGCGCCGGGCCATCGAGAGCAATACGATTCCGTCGCTTATTTTGTGGGGGCCGCCGGGCGTAGGCAAAACGACCCTGGCCTTCCTGATCGCCGAGGCCACCAAGCGGCCTTTTCATAGCTTGAGCGCGGTGAGTTCGGGCGTGAAGGATCTCAGGGAAATTCTGAATCGTCCGATGGGGCTTTTCTCCCCTATCCTTTTCATCGACGAAATTCATCGCTACAATAAAAGCCAGCAGGACGCCCTGCTTGGGGCGGTGGAGAAGGGCCAGGTAACGCTCATCGGGGCCACGACCGAGAATCCCTCTTTTGAGGTGAATTCCGCCCTGCTATCGCGCTGTCAGGTGTATATTTTGGAATCGCTTGGTGAAAAGGAACTGCGGGAATTAGTAGATCGGGCTTTGGAAAAAGATGCTTGGCTGCAAAAAAAACAGATCACCTTCGAGTCCTACGACGCCCTGTTCCGCCTGTCGGGTGGCGACGGACGTAAGCTGCTCAACCTGCTGGAACTGGTGGTAATGGGGGAAGGAGAAAAAGAAAAGACCGTCATTACGAATGAACTGGTCACGCAGGCGGCCCAACAAAGCATGGCCCGCTACGACAAGTCTGGCGAGCAGCACTATGACATCATCTCGGCCTTCATCAAATCCCTACGCGGTGGCGATCCCAACGCTGCCCTCTACTGGATGGCCCGAATGATCGTGGCCGGGGAAGATCCGGTGTTCATTGCCCGACGGATGCTCATCATGGCTTCCGAGGACATCGGCAACGCCAACCCCACCGCCATGATTATGGCCAACGCCTGTATCCAGGCCGTGAAGGTCATCGGTTATCCCGAGTGCCGCATCATCCTGTCGCAGGTAGCGGTGTATCTGGCGACTTCGCCCAAGAGCAACGCCAGCTATATGGCGATCAACGAGGCCATTGCCCTGGCTGAGAAAACGGCCCACTTGCCCGTGCCGCTGGCCCTGCGCAACGCACCCACCAAGCTGATGAAGCAAATCGGCTACGGCAAAGACTACAAGTACTCGCACAACTACGAAGGGAACTTCATCCAGCAGAATTTCCTGCCCGATGAGTTGCAAGGAACGTCACTTTACAAACCCGGCCTGAATGCGCGGGAGGAGGAAATCAGGAAAAGGCTGGCGCAGTGGTGGGGGGAGTGGTATGAGTATTGAAGAATGTTCCCAAAAAATCCGCTAACCAACTATTGGTCAGCGGATTTGCATTGTGCACCCGAAGGGATTCGAACCCCTATCGTCGGTACCGGAAACCGAAATTCTATCCATTGAACTACGGGTGCTTGGGGTATCGGGCTGCAAATATAAGGGGTTTTTTGAAAAAGGGATGCTGGATTTTGGATTTTGGACGTCAGATTTTCCGAAAAATCTGTCATTCAGCCCATTGAACGGGCATTTTCTTTCCGTCGCGAACTCAGAGTTCCTTCAACAACGCCCAATCTTCTACTTCTTTCAAATACAGATAATCCAGCAAAATGCCGTTGGTGTTGGTAATCAGCCGGTGGCCTTCAACGAAGGGCGCGACGTGGGTTGTGATGCGTTCGTGGTCCGATTCGACGCCCATGTTCTGCTCATGGTAAGCCATGATTTTGGCTTTGGGCAATTCAATTTCGTAGTAGAAAAAGTACATTGTCTCATCGCTGGTACCCGTTGAGGGGTAACATGGATGATTTAGCAAGCGGGTTAATTCTTCTTTGGCTACTTCGATGCCCGTCTCCTCGTGGACTTCGCGGGCGGCCACGGCGGCGGGATCGCTTTCGCTGTCGAGCATACCGGCTGGGTGTTCATAGGTGTAACCGCCGTCGCAGATGCGCCGCTGTTTTACGAGTAGCAAATATTTCTCGCGGGTGGTTACTTCAATAAAACAAATCAGCACACAAACGACCTCTCCCTTCAAAAAACAAATCGGTGGAATCTTATCTCCCTCAGGCGTAGTGGCGTCGGTCATCAACAGCGAAAACAGGATTTCCCCATCGCCCTTCCGCCGGGAATACACTTCCTCGATGTTATGAATATCTAGTCCGTTAGCCTCGAGCTTTTTACGCCAAAGTTGGTACTTATGTGAATCAGTTAGTTTCTCAGCCATCAGTTGTGCATTCTCCGTTCCTTTCATTCTTTTCTCCCTCCTCCTTTCCTCCTTCATTTCAATTATACAGCGGAAATGACAACGCCACATAAGGCATCTGGTACCCGGTCGAAAACCGCTTTTGCCCGTTGTTGAGCTTGTTGTCGGCGCGGTAGGAGATTTGCCCGATCATGTACCCAAATTTCAGGCCGATCTGTTTGCCGAACCAAATCCTGACGAAGGCTTCGGCCTGGCCGTTGTTGTTGCGCAGGAAAGCAGGAACCACGTTTAGGTTGGCTGGGGCGATGTCCACGCCCTTGCCGTTTAGTTTCAGGCTCAGCGTGTCGGACTCCGCCACGCTGGAAGGGTCCGCAAGGCGGTAGGTGGCGCTCCTTCTTTTGCCGAAAGCGAAAGACAGCAGGTCGGCATTGACGCCGATGTCCACCCGGTTGGCAACATTCAAGCTAAGGCCCATCACGAAACTCACGCCCGTAGCCGACGCCCGGCTCAGTTGCATGGTGTCGTTCATGGAACGGCCACCGGGAGCCGTCAGGTAGGTGTCCTGCGCCTGGTAGTTCCAGACCCGCGCCCCGCCTGTGAGCCGAATCCAGGGGGCATTGGCGGGTTGCAGGGTTTGGTAGTAGAGCAACGACGGGCTAAAATTTCCCTTCCCGATGCCCGTGCCGATGTCCAGCCCCGCCGAGACGCGGGAGAGGCGCTGGGCTTGGGTGGTGAAGGCGCAAAAATTAAGTAGCAATGCGGCAAAAAATATCTTTCTCATGCAGTTTGGTTCGATTTTATCGCGCAAAGGTAGGAAAAAGCCCGTCTAATAACACAATCAATATTTTTTCACAAGTGATAACTTTTTGTATATAATATTTTTTATTACTTTTGGCTAATTCCATTC
>JBBSKK010000455.1:0-3647 GCA_038256395.1 Cytophagales bacterium
CCAGCAATTTTGTAAAACCTACGGCCGTGAACTACAACTCTGGTTCGAGCCGGGCAAGTACCTGGTGAGCGAGTGCGGTCAGCTACTGGTGAGGGCCACGGTCATTAAGGAAGACCCCGCCCGCGACTTCGTTCACGTGGACTCGGGCCTCAACCATCTCATCCGGCCCATGATGTACGGTGCCTACCACCACATCCTGAATCTTTCTAACCCCGATGGGCTATTTGGAAATTACGACGTGGTGGGCTACATCTGCGAAACTGATACCTTCGCCACCGACCGTGAACTACCCAAAGTGCGGCCCGGCGACGTGCTGGCTTTCCTGAATGCGGGGGCGTACGGCTTTACCATGAGTTCGCACTACAATGCCCGCTACCGGCCCGCCGAGGTGCTAGTCGATGAAGGCGAAACTCGATTGGTGCGGCGGCGCGACACGCTGGACGACTTGCTGCGGACGCAACTCGAACTTGGCGAGTGAGCTTTTCTCTCACTCAAATTGAAAAGCAAAATAAGTACACGCTCCCTTTCCGGTATTCCTAATGGCGTGCGGCACCTCCGATTGCAGGAAAATAATGTCCCCGACCCTAGCGGGAATCCACTTTCCATCGATGCTCTCTTCGGCCTGACCTTCGATTAAAAGCAGGATTTCGGCGGCCTTGTGGGTGTGTGGCGGGTGGCTCATCAAGCCTGTATTCAAGGTCGTGATGTGCATCTCGAATCGCTCGGCCTGGGTAGTTTTTTGGTCAAAAACATTCCGCCGACCGCCTTTCTCATTCTGCTTATATTCCAGGTTTGCCCAATGCTTCACAAATGATTGCCCAGCTTTGACGCTTCGCTCGGCGATGGGTCGGCTTTCTTGATAACGCATGACATAATAGGTCACGGGACGACCGCCCTGATTGGCAAAGCTATGCTCGTCGTCGGGCAAGATGAGTGCAATGCTTCCAGCTCCGAGCGTTTCGGTTTTCCCCGCAATGGTCACGGTGAGTTCTCCTGCTTTTACAATGATGAGTTCTTCGTCGGCGTGGGCGTGGCCGGGGTGCGGGGTTTGGCCCGGAGGAACCGTCGTAGCGTGGACTTTCAGATGCGAGAAAGCGGGCGTGGCCCCTTCGAGCAAAACGCGCTGCTGGGAATGGGTGTTTTTAACCGATGGAGCCGTTTCCCAACGATAAACGTCCGCTGGGATCAGGGCGGGTTGAGCAATTCCTATCAAAGAAAGTAGCATAAGAATTGGCAGCAAAAAATACTGGACAAAAAACAGAAAGCGGAAGTTCATGGGCTTTTTTCAAAAAAGGCAACCTATATTTAGCGCATCGAATCAAGTACGTTTTTTTTCTTTGAATAACCCAAAAAACTTATGTCAATATTTTACCGGGCAGTCGGTTTGGTCTGCTTTCTGGCCTTTTTACAAATCTCCTGTTCTACCTCGAAAGCCCCGCAAACGGCGGCGAACACTACCCCCATTAAGACCGACAGCACTGACAAAACCAAGCCCAAAACGGCCATGAAGCCTTACAAGGCCGTGATTACCAAAGAAGCCGTGTCGGACTCGGGCGTATTTACCATTCATAAAGTAGGCGAAAAATACTTTTACGAAATTCCCGACTCTTTGCTGCTGCGAGATTTCCTGTGGGTCAGTCGGTTCGTGAACCTGCCCTCGGGGCTGGGCGGCGGCTATGTCAACGCGGGTTCGTCGGTGAACGAGCAGATGGTCGAGTGGCAGAAGTTCGGCGACAAAATCGTGCTGAAAACCAAGTCGTACCGCTCCATTGCCGCCGATTCGCTGCCGATCAACCTTTCGGTGCAGGCCAATAACTACCAGCCGACGATTTACGCCTTCGACATCGCGGCGCTTTCCAAAGACTCTTCCGCCTACGTGATCGACGTGACGAAATTTCTTTCCGGCGACGTGAAGCTGTTCAGCGGCCTGAACGCCGATTTGCGCAAGACTTACAAAGTCAGTAAGTTGGATGATAGCCGGAGTTTTATTCAAAGTGCCAAGAGCTTTCCTTTCAACATTGAAGTCAAGCAGGATTTTACCTTCGACGCCGCTGAGCCGCCTTCCAATTCCGAGACGGGGGCCATCAGTCTGCTGATGAACCAGTCGATGGTACTTTTGCCCAAAGTACCCATGCAGCCGCGCATCGACGATTACCGCGTAGGTTATTTTAACTTCAAACAACTCGACTACGGCTCGGAGGCCCTCAAAGCCGACGAGAAAGCCTACATCCGCCGCTGGAAACTGGTACCGAAGGACATCGCCGCCTACCGCCGCGGTGAGTTGGTAGAACCCATGAAGCCCATAGTCTATTACCTCGACCCGGCCACGCCCGCCAAGCTGCGGCCTTACATCAAGGCGGGCGTGGAGCAGTGGCAGGAAGCCTTCGAGACGGCAGGCTTCAAAAACGCCATTATCGCCAAAGACCCGCCCACGGCGGCGGAAGACCCCGATTTCAGCCCCGAAGACGTGCGTTATTCGGTAATTCGGTACGTGGCCAGCACCACCCGCAACGCCGTGGGGCCGAGCGTGTCGGATCCGCGCTCGGGCGAAATCATCGAGAGCGACATCATCTGGTACCACAACCACCTGCGCTCCTACCGCAATCGCTACCTGCTGGAAACCGGCGCGGCCAACCCCAGCGCCCGCACCCTCGACACGCCGATGGACGACCTGGGCGAGATGATGAAAGAGGTCATCACGCATGAAGTCGGCCACGCTCTGGGCCTGCCGCACAACATGAAGGCGAGTTCGGCCTACCCCACCGATTCGCTGCGCTCGGGGACTTTTACCCAGAAATATGGCATTGCGGCCACCATCATGGACTATGCCCGCTACAACTACGTGGCGCAGCCTGGCGATGAAGGCATTCGCTTCGTGCGGCAATTGGGTCCCTACGACCACTACGCCATTAACTGGGGCTACCGCTATCTGCCCGACGCTCAAAACGCCGAAGCCGAAGTACCGACGCTCTCGAAGTGGATCAATGAAAAATCGGGCGATCCGATCTACCAGTTTGGCAGCGGCAGCGGTGGTTACGACCCCGAAAGCCAAACCGAAAACGTGGGAGCCGACCTGATTCAGGCCAGCACATACGGCTTAAAAAACCTGAAAATCGTGGCCCCGAAACTTTACGAATGGACAGCAGCCCAAACCAACGACTACGACGACCTGGAAGAATTGTACGGCGAATTACTGGGCGTGTGGAGCCGCTACATCGGCCACGTGGCGACGAACGTAGGCGGGGTCGAGCAAAACCGGCTGAAACCCAATCAGGAAGGTTTCATCTACGTTCCGGTGGATGCGAAAACGCAGACCGCTTCGGTCAACTGGCTGCTGGACAACGCCTTTTCGTCGCCGGATTGGCTGCACGAAGCCAAGATTTCGCGCAACATTCACCACGCCAACTACGTGGACGAAGTCCGCTCCCTGCAAGTGCGGCACCTGAACAGTCTGCTTTCGCCCGACCGGCTGGCCCGGCTCATGGAAAATGAAGTGAACGAGGTGAAGTACAACGCCCTCGATATGCTAAGCCAACTACAGCGCGGCATTTGGAGTGAAATCTATAATGGCGCAGCCATCGACATTTACCGACGCAACCTGCAAAAGGCGTATCTGGATCGGATGAACTACCTGCTCAACGAAAAGC
>JBBSKK010000456.1:0-3638 GCA_038256395.1 Cytophagales bacterium
AGGAAAATTCAAAGGACCAAAACTACTTTCCCAACCCGGAATACGCCATGATTCAGATTTTCTAACGGAATGACAAGTATCATATTACGGCATAGCTTCCCCTGCTTGCGTTGGTTGGTCGAATCATTGCACCCAAACAGTCGGAGAAAACCGAGAGGCAGGAATCAGGTTCACCGGAAAGTAGATTGACACGAACTTGCCGCTTTCTTACTGGATGTTATGCTAAAAAAATGCCCTCAAAAAACAGGAGCCGACCTGGATAAAATACCTTTGGATGAAGGAATTAAAACTAAACTGCCGGAGTAGTCTATACGATAGGGGAGAAGCGAGTCTTCATATAATCAAATTTCCAACCATGAAGATTGTAACGTCCTGTATCCTTTTCTTCCTTTTTGCCAATTGCCCGCTCTTTGCCCAAAATACGGGTTTTGCCTACGCCTCAGAATTTGGCTTTCGTCCCGAAGCCAGTGGAATCGACAATACGATTGCCCTTCAAAAAGCGGTCGATCAGGGCGGTACGATCGTGGTCGGTCAGCCCGGAACCTACAAAGTAGCGGGAACGGTGTACATGGGCAGTCAAACCACTTTGCAGTTTGGCAATAATGTTTTCCTGAAAAAAGTGGACGAAAAAGGCCCATTCACTCACGTGCTGCTGAACAAAGGGGCCTTGACCAAAACCTACGATGAACACATTGCCATCGAGGGCTTGCAGATTATCGTCAACGGCATCGATAAGGTTTTCACGGAAGTGTACGGGCTGCGCGGACAGATCGCCTTCTTCTACGTCAAAGATTTGCGCATCGAGCGGTTTCGCTGCCTGGATCTGGAAAGCGCGCAGTTTGGCGTCCACGTCTGCACCTTCGAGGATTTGCTCATCGACGATGTGATTATCAAGGGCAAAAAAGATGGCATCCACCTGGGCAGGGGCAAGCGGTTCCGCATCAGCAACGGCGTGTTCCAAACCTTCGACGACGCCATCGCCCTCAACGCCCACGACTACGCGACTTCTAACCCTGAGTTGGGCTGGATCGAGGACGGGTTGATCGAAAATTGCCACGACCTCGACGCCGAGAACACCACGGGTTATTTCTGCCGGATCCTGGCCGGGGGCTGGATCGACTGGCGGCCCGGCATGGACGTGCAGCAGTCCGACACCGTTGTTTTTGGGGGACGACTGTATCGCGTTCAGGCCAAACCCGACGGCACCGTTTACAACTCAACGACCCGGCCCACCCACGAAAGCGGCAGCCGCGAACTGGACGGAATCACCTGGGGCGTGGTGCAGAACGACGTAACCTACACCGCCGGAGTACGAAACGTCGTGTTTCGGGATATTTTTTTGCGAAAACCTCGTATCGCTTTTTCCATTCATTTCGACGTCGGCAGATACAGCCGCTCCTACTATCCGGGTGCTGAAATTCCCAAGCAGGAGCAGCTCGTGTTTGACAACGTGCGGGTGCTACATGACCAGCCAAAAGATTTCCTATCGGTGGGAACGCCCGTGGACGTAGTGACTATTTCTAATTCGAGTTTTAGAAACAACCGCATCAACTTTCACGGCAACAAGGCCATGCCCGACTACCTGAAAACGATCGTGAATCTCTACGGCTGCGTATTCAGCCACGCTGGCCCGATGAACCTGCTGACCAACAGCGTCGAGGGAAAAGAAATAGTGCTAAAAACATCCGCCAACATCGCGATCAGCGATGACTTCAAAGCCAGCGTCGATGCGGGGAAAGGCAAGATTACGGTTGAGTCTGACTTAAACGGTTTGAAAGACTGAACAATAAACCTCACAATACGCAGGTCGAAAACTACGCCGCCGAGAATTTTTGCTTCAATCCCTCTCTTGGGTCCCATACCGCTGAGCCTTGCTTCGCTCGCCGGGGGTTTAGACTAAAAGACAACAGATTTATTCAGCATCAACGCCCTGGCAACCGAATTGGTTGAGAAAAGGATGAGCCTTTGTCTGGGCCGAGAGGAGTTGGTGCAGGCCATCTCCCGGACATCGGATCCATACCTGGCATCACATCAACCTGCACGCGGCCGCCGCTGGGTAGGAAACGCTCCGGCGTCCCGATCGACTTTGCCGAGCAGCAGGTAAAGCCCGATTTTGAAACGGAGGCCATTTTGAACCTTTTCACGGCCTGAGATTCGCTTATTTGCTCAGGGGCGGGCTGGAAACTGCGTTTGCGAGAGCCGCGGAGAAAATTGTACCTTTGAGTAGTTAGGCCCCAAGAGTTAGAGTGGCCGTATGCCGCTGGTCGCTGAACGAAATCAGAGCCAAAGCAAATTTCCCTGCCGCGTTTCGTAAACCACTGAAATTTGTTTGTCACTACACTGAATCTGTTCTAACGCCAACGTAGCCCGTCAGCGAGAGCCCACTGAGGCAGACCGACACCAAAAAAAGAGTGACTGATCTCATAACAGTAACTGAGTAAAGTGTTATGGGCCGCAGTGTTACGTATGCCGTTTAGCCGCCAGGTTCAAATGCGATCGCTGCCATAATTGCTAGAGCAGGAAATGGTCTATTTTTTACTGCTTAACGGGGCGGCTTCGGCCAGTTTTATGTCGCGCTCCACCTGGGGGCGGTATTTTAGCCACGAAAACCGGAGTGCGTCTTTGTAAGCCTTCCCGCCGAACGTATTGCCATCAATGTAAGGCACTTCGTGGTAATGGTCCGCCGTCAGGTCGCTCACCCGCTGCCAATGCGCCACGCACTTCGTCAACCAGTCGATGGACTCCTGCTGCTTTACTTTATCGCCCGACAACCGGTAGGTTTGCAGGGCGACCCCGGCGCGGAGTTTGTCAGCAAAATAGCGGCTCAGGAACGCCCACGTTTCCAGATCGGCCAGTTCGCAAGCCAGCGTGGGCGATGCGTTCGGGCGTAGCAAGGCTACCCGTGTCAGCACGGTTCGGCTGTCGGTATCCAGTAAATCGGCCAGGGCCAGCGGACTTACTTTGCCCGTCGGCAGCGCTTTGTTTTCGGACAATAAACCGGCATAGTCTTTAATGGAAAGATAAGCCGGGTCCAGCGTGGCGTGGTCGATCAGTTCGTCGATGGAGATAAATGAGGAAACATTGTCGCTCAAACCACCGGTCGGCATGGGCGACAGAAAACCCTCGGAATACAGCGTGTAATCCCAGGTGGCCCTGAAAAAAGAAGCCAGTCGAAGGGGCATCTGACCCGCTGCTGCGGTGGCTTCCAGCAGTGGCTTTCCAGTATTCGGTCCGTAGCGCTGGGCAAAACTGGTCTCAAAAACGGCATCGGGCGTGGCGGGGTCGTACAGCAGCCGGCCCCAGAGTTCATAAAACAGCCACTGCTTTTCAAAGGCATAGTCCCAGGTTTGGTGCGGGCTGGCGATGTGTGAGTAGTCTTTGGCCGGAATGTACCCTTCCGAACCGACGAAGTAGCCATTGACGTAAGGCGCCACGTTCCGGGCGATGTGCTGCCGGATGAATTCGGGTTGCCCCCAGCGGAGTATGAAAAAATCTTCGTTGCGCACCATCCACTGAATCCGGTAGTTGGTCGGCAGGGGGTTCCAGTACCCGTCGTCCCGCTTACCCGAATGCGAATCGTGGGTCAGGGCCAAAACAGGTGTGGAATGCCCGTGCGACCAGTTGAACTTGATCTCGAC